>DASYHR010000310.1:0-4491 GCA_035998385.1 Dyadobacter sp.
GGTCTGGCTCTAAAGCAACTGGATATAGACCTCACGCATATAGATCAGCGTAAACTTTCGGAAATCTACCTGCCGCATCTGGATCTGTCGGGTAAATATGCATTTCTCGCTTCCGGCATCAACCTCAATGCTCCGGCGAACGTTGTGCCGGAACTTGGAATCGCTTTACCGGCCGTGGATGGGTCGTTTACCAACCGCGCCAACCTGATAACCGGCGGTTTGAAAGCGGATATGATTTTGTATTCCGGAGGAAAAGTGCCTGCGTTAAAAAAGGCACTGAATGAAAAACAAAAGGCTCAGGCATTGCTGCTGGAAACTGACAGACAGCAAATTATTGCCGATGTGAGTACAGCTTATGATCAGCTGGCGCTGCTCCGGCAGGTAAAAGTAGTGTTGACGGAAAGCGGTAAAAGGCTGGATGTAAATGCAGCTGTAGCTGATAAAGCATTTCAATACGGCCTGATTACCAGATTTGAACACCAAAAAATTGATGTGAGCCGCGCGCAGCTGGATGCTAAACAACAGCAGTATGAAGGTAAGCGCACAATGCTGATTCATCTGCTTCATAAATACACTGGAATTGAAACAGAAAGACTCGAATTAATAGACCAGGAACTGAGCCCTTTTTATCAGAATCAAACGGTCAATGGTATTGAAGGGCGTTCGGAAATTGCCGCCCTGGATGCAGGAATTATGGCTCAACAGTACAAGATAGAAGCTGCCAGGAGCTGGTGGAAGCCGAAGGTCGCTGCCTCGACTTCTCTGGGTTATTTGAACCTTTCCGGTGTTCAACTCAAAGCAAAAGAGCCTTTTCCGACCGGAAATACAATGACTTTGAAAACTAACAAACTGGAGCTGCTGCCCAACTTCAACGTGGGTGTGGGATTCAAGTGGGATTTGTTTGATGGCAATAAGGGAAAAAGGGAGGTGCAGCAATCTAAAATAGAATTGCAGAAAGCCCGTCTTGAAAAAGAAGAAGCGGTAGAAAAACTAGAGCTGAACCTGATCCGTCAAAAAACGGAACTGGCGCAGGCTGAATTAGAAATGAAGTCACGTGACAAACAGAAAAAAGTTGCTTTCGACGCCCTCACCCAGGCTGGTAAAGAGTTTAAGACAGGTTTAATTAAAACGTCGGATCTGGTTGGTGCTGAGACAGATTATCAGAATGCCGCGCTGGATTATCTGCAGGCTGTATTCAACCAACGTCGTGCGGGGGTAGAGCTGCTGAAAGCGACGGGAAGCCTGACTACAGAAGCTGTGAAATAAAATATCAAACTGAAAAATCAAGAAAACATGAATACGAAATCAATTTTGCCTTATACACTGATTGTAAGTCTGCTTCTGGCTGGAGCAGGCTGCTCGGAAAAAACACAAAAACCTGTTGAAGGAAAAGTGAAGAGAGAAACACTGGCATTCGCTCCGAAAGTTACCGGAAGGATTTTGAAGATATATGCTCAGGAGGGAGATTTGGTACATACGGGCGACACACTCGCCATGCTGGATGTACCCGAAGTGAATGCAAAACTAGCCCAGGCTAAAGGAGCTGTAAAAGCCACAGGAGCACAGCGTTCATTGGCAAAAAACGGTGCTACTGATAATCAGATCAAACAATTAAGAGCCAAACAGGCGGGTGTCAAAGAACAATACCTTTTCGCTGAAAAGTCATTTGCAAGAGCAAAGGCTATGTTTGCGGACAGTATGATCACGCCGCAGGCTTATGACGAAATGGTGGCTAAATTTCAGGGCTCGCGTGCTCAGCTTGATGCTGTTGATGCAGAGCTGGCAGAGGCACTCAGAGGTGTAAGAACAGAAACGCAAACAGCGTCACAAGGTCAGGCGGATCAGGCATTGGGTGTATTGCAGGAAGTGGAAGTGGCTTATTCGGAGCGCTATATCATTGCTTCCAACGACATGCAGATCGAGACCATCACCTTACGTCAGGGGGAATTGGCGACAGCTGGCTACCCTGTTTTTAGTGGTTATTTGCCTGGTACCACCTACTTCCGTTTCACAGTTCCTGAAAGCCGTATTGCTACCTACAAAAAAGGAGACGAGTTAATGGTATACGTTCCTTACAGCAAAGGAGAGTTGAAAGCAACGATCCAAAATATCAAACAGCTTAACCGCTATGCGGATGTAACGAGCGCCTATCCTGACTACCAGATTGAAGATGCTGTATATGAACTGAAAATACAGCCAAAAGACGTACATCAGGCAGAAAGTCTGCTGGCCAATGCAACAGTCATTTTGTAAGTAAACATTTTAATGATCCATCAAATGAAGAATTTCAAAGAAATGGTGAGACGAGAATTCAGGCTGTTTTTTACAAATAAAACTTTGCTTTCTGTGATGATTTTTGCACCGGTCATCTATGCTGTTCTGATCGGATTTGTATACAAGGAAGGCAAAGTGACTGAGTTGCCCGTCATCGTAGTTGATCAGGATAATTCGCCGCTGAGCAACAAGTTGATAAACATGATTGAAGACAGCGAACGATTGCATATCAAACAGATCAAGAGAGAAAACACGGGCACGCAGGAGGATTTGCTGAATTCTCAGGCTGTGCTGGTCGTCACGATCCCCGAACGGTTCGAGGCTGATATACTCCAGAAAAGATATCCTGAAGTTAATACCTTCATCAACACAGCCAATTTGCTGACAGCCAATATGGCTTCACAGGGGATTCAGTCGGTGTTGGGTACATTCAGTGCGGCAATTGAAATACAAGGATTAATGAAGAAAGGGATTCCTCAGGCCGCAACGCAGTATGAGCCTTTCAAATCCAATTACATACGCCTGTTTAACCCGACCGGAAATTACTTCACGTTTATGTGGCCAGCTGTTCTGGCAGTCGTGCTGCAGCAGGTATTGTTGCTTGCATTTGCGGTGAGTTTCGCTTCTGAGTTGCAAAGCCGCACTTTCCAGACAGAGCTGATGACTTATACGCACAATTCTGCGCTTGCGATTTTTGCGAAAGCGTTGCCTATATGGTTGCTGACAGTGGGTGTATTAGGATTCTATTACATGATGCACGGCGTCTTTCATGCGCCCATGCCGGTATTGCTTCAGCCTTTTGTGATCACTACGTCGCTGTTTGTATTGGCCGTCACGTTTATGGGTATCCTGTTCAGTGTGATCATTCCGGATGCGTTGAAAGCAACACAGGTGCTGATGATGTTCTCTACTCCGGCTTTTCTGATCGGTGGTTTTAGCTGGCCTTTGTCGTCAATGCCGGAAGCTGTACAGTTTATTGCCAATCTGATCCCATTGACGCCGTTTCTGAACGCACACAAAATCCTTTTAATCGAACAGGGAAGCCTGCAAAATGTGCTGCCTTTTATCAAACACCTATCAATTCAGATCGCAGTATACGGCGTATTAGCTATCGCAGCTTTACAGTATAAGATGAAGGTATGGGGGAAGGGGTATAGCGAATAGGGCAAGGAGCATTGGGCATAGGGCACGGGTTTAAGGGCAGAGAGCCAGGGGGATAGGGAGATGGGGGGAGGGCGTAGGGCATAGTAGGGTGATGGTGAACGGTCCGCGAAAGCCGATTGCCGACAGCCCTAAACTATATGATTATTAATCTTATAATTTGTCGGACTCAGCCCGGTGACATTTTTAAAGATTCGCGAAAAGTAGGAAAGACTTTCGAAGCCTGTTTCCGAAGCGATTTCAGAGAGTGGTAGAGACGTAGTTGCAATCAGAAACTGCGCTCTTTCCACTCTCTTTTTTTGTAAATAACTCAGTGGGCGCTCGGAGGTGTAACGCCGAAAAATCCGGGAAAAATAATTGGGGTGCTGGCTTGCGCGTTCTGCCAGCTCTTCGACGGTGATATTTGCCTGCAGGTTGGTCTGCATGTAGTGAATCGCTTCCAGAATTTTAGAAGGGATTTTCGTACTTGCTTCCTTTTTGAAGTCACTTCTGGTTAAAAATCTGGATATCAATTGAAGGATCAGGCCCTGCGTCTCAATATAGTCGGCGAAGGGAATCAGATTGTTTCTTTCTCTGAATCCTGCTAATGTCGGCTGTTTATCATACAGTTTAGGGTTGTCGATTTTCCCCAGATCACGTCCCGGATTCAGAAGTAATATTCGTTTGAAAATTGCAAGGTCATGCTCTGTAGATGCTATTTTAAGAATTTTGCGATTGGATGCAAAAAGGGAGTTTCCGTCGGTACTCTCTTCCAGAACATGGATATAATATTGGCTCAGGAAATCGCTGCAATGGTGATTACAAATTGTGAAGCTGGGAACGAGATACAAGAAACCTTCCTCCAATATCAGATCCTGACTACTGTCACCAAGTGATCCCGTACCCTCATCAATAAGATAAATCCTGTAAAATGGACTGATAACATGATGGTAATTCCAATTTTTGTTCAATCTGATATGGTCGGCATTCAATAAGGAAAAGCTGCCTTTGAAGTCATTGTTCTGCATAAAATCAATCTAATTCACCGTCTTTCCCCTTTTTCCTGAAAATAAAAAA
>DASYHR010000353.1:0-7475 GCA_035998385.1 Dyadobacter sp.
TGGATGGTGACGGCAAATTCACAAACGCCGACAGAGAATTTCAGGGATATACAAACCCGCGTTTCCGCTGGACACTTAGAAATGACTTCAAACTTTTCAAAGTGCTGGACGTAGGAATAGCCATGTATTCGTATTGGGGTCATAAAACGACATTCAACCAAATGAAAAACAGAGACGGCTTTCTCGATAGAACCAGCTCTTACCGTTTCCCATACTGGACACCGGAAAATCCGAACAACGAATGGGCGCGACTCTATTCAAGTGAAGGAGGCGCGAGTGGTTTTTCGGTCTATAGAGACAGATCTTTTATACGTCTGGATAATATTTCTCTGGGTTATTCTTTGCCTAAAAGTCTCGTGCAAAAAGCGAAGATCGACAATCTTAAATTTTTCTTCTCCGCCAAAAATCTTGGCTATTATGCTCCAAACTGGGATTACTGGGATGCAGAACCTGACGACGATGGAGGCAACGTTCCCACACCACGTCTGTTGACTTTGGGTATCGACATCACATTGTAATCAGGGCTTTTTAAATCAGAAAATTATGAGAATCAAAAATAAATCAATGCTCAGAGGGGCACTTCTTGGCATTGGAGCTATGGCCATTTCGCTTACAGCCTGTGATGAGTCCAGATTAACTCCGAAACCTTTGTCATTTTTCGCTCCTGAAAATACATTCAATGATCCGGCCGGATTGCGTGCGACGCTGATCGCATGTGAGCGGAACATGCGGTATGAATGGTATGGCGACAACCCTCCGATTTTAACGGAAGCAGTATTCTCGGACATCGCTGTAGATGGCACCACAGATAAATCAGGGCCGCCACAAAATCTGAATCTGCAGATCACCCCGGATGCTCAGCTAAATGCTACCGACTTTAACCGTATCGGTTGGTTTTGGCTGGAAGGTTACAAGGGTATTAAATATGCAAACGTGGCAATTTCGCGGATCGATCAACCCAAATACGCAAGTGAGCAGGAGCGGAATGAAATTCTGGGTACGGCTTATTTCCACAGAGCATTTCGCTACTACCGTCTTACGCATCAGTTTGGAGATATTCCCCTGATTCTGGATGAAGTTGTAGAGCCCAAACTGGATTTTCAGTCAACGAAGAGGGAAGTCATTTTGAAAAAAATGAAAGAAGATCTTGAGTTTGCAGAAAAATGGGTTCCGGTAACAGTTGATAAAGGGATGGTTACAAGAGGTGCTGTCAGTCACCTGCTTACCAAAATTAATCTCTCGCTGGGATTGTTTGATGATGCGATTAAATCTGCCGGCAATGTGATTGATGGAGGTACGCATAAGCTGATGACAAATCGTTTCGGGATCAATCAGGGAGATGTTACTAAAAATGTTGTATGGGATTTGCACCGCCCTGAGAACAAGGCATTGAACAACAATACGGAGTCATTGTTACTGGTCATTGACCGGCTGTTGATTGATGGTAATTTTGAAGGCGGAATTCAAAGTATGCGAAATGCGGTTCCTTTATGGCACAATAACATCAATACACCATCGGGTAACAGGGGAACTATCGATACCTATAACATCGAAATTCCTCAGGTGAATACTGCAGGTCGTGGTATTGGCCGTCTGAGACCGACCTGGTATTCGTCACACAGTGTATGGGATGATAAAAATGACTTACGTCACGCCCCGGGCAACTGGATGCGTATGCAGGACTTAGTATATAACAACCCGGCTATTAAAGGGAAGGACAACGACTATGGAAAAAATCTGAGGCTGCGTACAGATGCCGGCGCGTTACTTACCATTGATACAATCCGCTGCTGGTTTGACTGGCCACATTATAAATTGTTTATTCCTGATCCTGAGCGTGTTCAGGCTGCAGGCGGTCACACGGACTGGTATGTATTCCGTTTGGCGGAAACGCATCTTTTGCGTGCAGAAGCATATTTCTGGAAAGGCGATCTTACTAATGCGGCTGCTGATATTAATGCAGTCAGAAAGCGTGCCGGAGCGGCGCCTCTGGCGGCATCAGCGATTAACATCGGGACTGTTTTGGACGAAAGAGCGAGAGAGCTTTATTATGAAGAGCCAAGGAAAACCGAGCTGACCCGTATTGCTTACATATTGGCGCAAACCGGTAAAACTGCTTACAATGGCAAGACTTACAGCTTACAAAACTTCTCAGATAATAACTTCTTTTATGACCGTGTGATGGAAAAAAGCAATTTCTACAACAAGGGAGTGAAGACACGACATGGTGACGAATATACAATGAGCCCTTACCACGTCTTATGGCCCATACCGTCACCTACAATTCAGGGTAATACGCAAGGCATCATCAATCAGAATAAAGGTTATTCGGGTTACGAACGTAACATTCCGCCGTTGACGGAAATACCTGCCAGATAATATTTAAGCTGCAATGAGCCTCCAAACAGGGGGCTCGTTGCGTTTTAATCGTCTTGTATTTAATTACTTATTCCTATCCTTATTCTTTGTTTATGGTAAACCATACTGACTCACTGAGCCGCAGATCATTTCTGCAGACACTCTCGCTTGCCGCAGGCGCTTTGGCGACTACTTCTGCGTTTGGCTCTGAATTATTAAAAAAAGGAAATTTCAATATCGGCTATTCTTCTATTACGTGGGGTGGTAAGGATTTGCAGGCCATTGAAGATTTAGCTTCTTTGGGATACAAGGGCATTCAGCTGAGGGCGAATACCTTTGCACCCTATCGTACTAAAGTATCCGAATTAAAGGACGCCCTGGTGAAAAACAACTTAAAACTGGTGATGTTTTCCAGCGGCAATGTGGAAGTAGATCCTGCTAAATTCCAGAGTACTGTGGATACGCACGTGGCGCACGCAAGTTTTGTGAAAGCATTGGGCGGAAATGCGTTGCAGGTCACAAACAGTCTCCGTAAAAATGGGCTGGCACCCACGCCTGCAGAACTTAAAAAGCTGGCGGAAGTGATGAATGAAATCGGGAAACAAACGGCTGATCTTGGTGTTCAGACAGTTTATCACAACCACATGAATCAATGGGGCGAAACGCCGGAGGAAGTAGATACGATTGTACAGGCTATGAATCCCAAACATGTGAAATTGTTGCTTGATATAGCGCACTACAAGCAGGGCGGGGGCGAGCCGCATGAGGCCGTCATGAAATACAAGGATATCTTACACTCACTGCATTTAAAGGATACCAAACCGGTCGAATCGAAAAGTGGCTATAAGTTCGTGGAGCTCGGTCAGGGTCGTGTGGACGTGCCGGCAGTATTCTCTGCACTCAATAAAGTGAAATTCAAAGGCTGGGCAGTTGTAGAGCTGGATGGCGTTCCTGATCCGGACAAATCGCCACTTGTGTGTGCAGAGATTAATAAAAAATACATTACGGAGACTTTGAAATATCCGTTGAGTTGATCAGTATAACCTAAAACGACGCCTGGAAATTCACTATTTCCGGGCGTCGTTATTTTTCAGGTATCCTGAACTCTGCTTTACATTTACAATCTTCTGCATACACGGTATTGGGCACGATGCGGTAGCAAGCCGAAAGATTTTTCCTTATGTCATTATATTGCTTGTGTAGTTTTTCCAACTCAGAAAATTTGCTTGTAAGTTTCGAAGCATTCACATCCTTGATATTGTAGACATATGTGGGACCGCAGCCAAACCCAGAATTAATATCTCTGATGCGGCAGTGATCGACAGAATTGACGCAGTTACGTGGTCGAATCATCTCTTCGATTTGACTTTGTACTTCGGCAATAGATGCCATCAGCTCAGGTTCGGTTTCCGTCTTTTTACAGGCGGAAAAAGTGATTAGAAATAAGAGTATGAAGTAGCGCATGACAATGATGGTAGCTAAGACTGGTGATTTGTGCCACAAGCCCGTGGTTTTTTTAAATTGATTTAACCGCGTCCCGTTTGATAGTTTGGGTATTAAACCTAATCAGAATCCTCTGGCTTTTAACCCGGCTACACATTTACAATCTTTGATATACAGACTGTCCGGGATATAGTAGTCACATATGGGCCCGATTGGATTGTCGATCGCGTATTCCTTTTTTAATCTTTCCAACTCTGAAAACCTGGAAGCGAGTTTAACAGAATCAACGTCTTTGATATTATATACATAGGTGAGTCCGCAGGCACCAGGGGCTAAAATCGTCCTGAGTCGGCAGTCTTCCGCTTTTGTAGCACATGTCTTAGCGTCAACTGTGTTTTCTATATTGGATTTAATCGTATTAATAGAAGCAAGCAGATCTGCTCCGCTGTCAGAATTCTTACATGCCAGCATGGAGATTAAAAAGAAGGGTAGTAATACGCGTGTCATATGAGCGCTGGTTAAAATGGTGATGGTATTCTTTGTGGTAACTAAATGTTATCTCTTCTTAGATCCTGCCACACATTTACATTCATATATAAAAGTTGAATCAGGCGTTATAATGTCGCAATCGTATTGTTTGGGTGGGAGCTGTGCTACAAGTCTTTCCAGTTCAGAAAATTGAGCCATTAATTTAATTGTATCCAGCTGAGACACATTATAGACAAATGCACTGCCACAGCCCACGGATTTGATACGGCAGTCTTTCTCTGAAGTAGCACAGGATTTCTGTTCTGTCGTTCTGACGATCTCGTTTGCCAGGCCCCTCACTCGCGCTTCCAGATCCGGTTCAGTTTTTTTGCATGATAATAGTGACAAGACAAGCAGGACCACAATCCATATTTTCATAGTCAGTCGGAATGACGTGTGATGTACCAGTTACATCATGACATACATGCTGGCTGATTGGTTGTAAGCATATGATTTTTTTAACATTAATTTTCCTTTCTTAAACACGTAATGTATTACCTTGTAGGGGTATCAAGGCGTTATTTTCGTTTATACTTATGCAGAATGAAAATTTGCATTAATACCAGTAATTATATTATTTATTAATAACCCCGCTTGCTTTTTTTCAAAATGAAGAGATCAAAGATCTGCACCGCATTACTGTTTGCTCTACTTAGTGTATCAACTACCTACGCCCAGAAGTCTAAGGATGGGTGGCAAAGCCTTTTCAATGGAAAAGATCTTACTGGCTGGAAACAACTGAACGGCAAGGCAACCTACGAAGTGAAGGATGGTGCCATTGTTGGTACATCTGTCATGGATACGCCTAATTCATTTCTGACCACTGAAAAGGATTACGGTGACTTTATATTCGAATGCGAACTGAAAGTTGATAATAAACTAAATTCCGGAATTCAGATCCGCAGTCTTTCGAAGCCTGACTATATGAACGGCCGCGTGCACGGTTACCAGGTAGAAATTGACCCGAGCGACCGCGCTTATTCCGGTGGAATTTATGACGAAGCCCGCCGTGGCTGGTTATATCCGCTGGATATTAATCCCCAGGGGAAAAAGGCCTTCAAAAAAGACCAGTGGAACAAATACCGTATTGAGGCGATCGGTAATACCATACGCACTTTTGTAAATGACATACCCGTAGCTTATCTGGTGGACGACATGACACCAAGCGGATTTATCTGTCTGCAGGTACATTCAATCGGTAAGGATGAAAGCAGAAACGGAACACAGGTGAGCTGGAAAAACATCCGTATCAAAACGGCTAACCTGAAGCCAAGCCCAGCGACTGATATCCGTATTGTCAATATGATCCCCAATTCGATTACGGATGCTGAGAAAAAAGAGGGTTGGAAACAGCTTTATGATGGTAAAACGGTCGATCAGTGGAGAGCCTACGGAGGGACAGAGTTTCCTTCCAAAAGATGGAGTTACAACGACGGAACCATTACCATTTCTAAATCGGACGGTTCTGAAACCGGAAACGATATCGTAACCAAACAACTGTATGGCCCTGCTTTCGAATTTCAATTTGAATTTAAACTGACAGAAGGTGCCAATAGTGGAGTGAAATACTTTGTAGATCAGAAATTCAACTCAGGTGGAAAATCGGGTATTGGCTGTGAGTTTCAGGTATTGGACGACGCGGTACACCCTGACGCTAAAAAAGGAAAAGATGGAAACCGCACGATCGGCTCGTTGTACGATGTGATTACTTCTCAGAAACCAGCCAACGCAATCAAGAAAATCGGAGAGTGGAACCAGGGGCGTATTGTTGTAAGCAAAGACGGCACGGTTCAGCACTTTTTGAATAATTACAAAGTAGTAGAGTATGTTCGCGGATCTCAGGCTTTTAAAGACCTGGTAGCAGAATCTAAGTTCAAAGATTTTGACGGATTCGGAATGTCTGAAAAAGGAAACCTGCTATTACAGGATCACGGTGACAATGTTTCGTTCCGTAGCCTTAAAATTAAGGAGACCAAGTAATTGGTCAAAAGCATTCAATCAAGAGTATAACCAGCATAACCTTTTATATCAATCACAATGACAACCAGAAGGGATTTTATAAAAAATGCAGCGTTGGCTTCAGCCGGAGTTGCCATCGGAACCAGCGCATTCAGTGCATCCAGCTACCGCCGTATCCTTGGCGCAAATGACCGTGTCCGTGTAGGGATTATTGGTTTCTCTGACCGTTTCCGTAGTTCCCTGGCACCTGCTTTTGCAGAGCATTCCAAGGAATTGAACTTCGAATTTATGGGCGTTTCTGATCTTTGGAACAGACGTCGTGACGAAGCGGAGAAATTTATTACTGACAAGGGCTGGGCAGCAAGCCAGTTTGTGAAGGCTCGTAACAATGAAGAATTGCTGGGTCGCAAAGACGTAGATGCAGTGATCATCAGTACTGCAGATTTCCAGCATGCACTACATTGCGCGGAAGCCGTGAAATCGGGGCGTGATGTATATGTGGAAAAACCTTTCGCAGAATCTCTGGACGATGCGAGAGCGGTAATGAAAGCTGTTGATGCTTCGAAACAAATTGTACAGGTGGGATCGCAGCGTCGTAGTGCGCCTAACTACCACGCCGCTTATGACTATATCAAATCCGGCAAATTCGGTGATATCACAACGGTGGAAATGACATGGAACGTGAACCAGCCGGGTCGTTGGAGAAGAAAGGAGCTTGTTGAGCAGATCAGAGAACAGGATACGGACTGGACACGCTTTTTGATGAACCGTCCGAAAGTGGCATGGAATCCTCGTTTCTATCTTGAATACCGTTTATTCTATCCTTATTCTTCCGGTATCCCTGGTCAGTGGATGGCGCACCAGATTGATACCGTTCACTGGTTCTCAGGACTGGATGCTCCCCGTAATGTGGTAGCCAATGGTGGGGTGTATACCTGGAAAGACGGCCGTACAAACGCGGATACTTTCAGTGCAACATTTGAATACGGACCAGCTGATGACAAAACAAAAGGCTTCCAGGTTATTTACTCTTCCCGTTTCAACAACGAGGCAGGCGGCGTGAAGGAATATTACTTCTCAAACGGGGGCATGATCAACCTGGATACCAACCAGATCACGCCTGAAGGTGGTTTGAAAGAAAAAGATGCAAAAGGTATGGGGTTAAAAGCAAATCTGCTTACCGCATC
>DASYHR010000393.1:0-3881 GCA_035998385.1 Dyadobacter sp.
GAACTCAACAATGCTCTTACGCGTCTCCAATACGGCCTCATTCGTAGTATTTTCCACAACCATACCTTCCTGCACCTGCGTGATACATGAAGGAACTAGCTTTGGCATAGGGCGCGGATCTTTTGCAGACCCCTGCGCCACACGAACCAGACACGCACGGCACTTGCCTCCCGAAGAAGGAAGTGGCTTGTAATAGCACATGGCAGGAGGAACAAGTCCAGCCTGAGATTCATCTGCTTCTGCAATTTTACGGGCAGCCTGCATGATGGTAGTTCCCGGTGCTACTTCGACCTCAATTCCGTCGAAAGTAATTTTTATCAATTGTGGTTTTACTTCTTCCATAAGACCGCTGAAATCGTCTTTTTAAAATCTTTTAATACCTCATCCTTACTCATTTTTACCTGCAATTATGCCAATACAGCATCGCGGTAAACTGCTCCCGGTTGTGAAGCTTCGTGAGGGTGAGTGATATGCCACATAAATTCATCACGGAAATGGCGTATTGCACTGGCTACAGGCCAGGCTGCCGCATCTCCAAGCGGACAAATTGTGTTACCTTCAATTTTTTTAGATATATCTACCAAAAGATCAATGTCATGCATATTACCATGACCATGTTCTATTCTGTGCAATACCTTTTCCATCCAGCCAGTTCCTTCACGGCATGGGCTACATTGTCCGCAAGACTCATGGTGATAGAAGCGGGAGAAATTCCACGTATTACGAACAATGCAAGCTGTTTCATCAAATACGATAAAACCACCTGAGCCCAGCATAGTACCGGTTGCAAAACTTCCGTCCGACAAAGATTCGTAGCTCATTAGCCTGTCTTCACCATTTGCAGTTTTGGTAATCAGGTGAGCAGGTAAAATAGGAACAGATGACCCTCCGGCAACAAGTGCTTTCAGATAATGTCCGTCGCGGATACCGCCACAATATTCATCGGAGTTAAGGAATTCGTCGACACTTACGCCCAGCTCAATTTCATAAACACCTGGTTTTCTGATATGTCCGGAAGCAGAAATCAACTTCGTCCCTGTGCTTCTTCCTATTCCGATTGCCGCATATGCATCACCTCCGTTGTTGATGATCCACGGCATATTTGAAATAGACTCCACATTGTTCACTACTGTTGGAGACTGATAAAGACCTTTTACAGCAGGAAATGGCGGTTTGTTTCTTGGGTTTCCACGTTTTCCCTCCAGGGATTCAAGCAAAGCTGTTTCTTCTCCACAGATATACGCACCACCACCAGGCTGCACAACCAATTCAAGATCGTAGCCACTTCCCAGGATATTTTTACCAAGAAATCCTTTTGCTTTGGCTTCTTCAATCGCCTTTTCCAGAATACGAATTACATACATCAGCTCTCCACGAACGTATATAAACGATTTATTCGCTCCCAGCGCAAAACTGGAAACGATCATTCCCTCTATTAGCAAATGAGGGATAGATTTCATCAAATGGTGATCTTTGAAAGTACCCGGCTCCGATTCATCAGCATTACAAACCAGATAACGGGGAACTCCTTCAGGCTTGGCTAGAAAGCCCCATTTCATTCCCATTGGAAAGCCTGCTCCTCCTCTTCCACGTACACCCGACTTCTTTGCTTCTTCCACAACTTCCTCGGGAGTCATGGTTTTTATAACCTTCTCAACAGCCGTATAACCTCCATGCTTACGATATACATCGAAAGTTTCGATTCCGGGAACGTTGATATGCTCTGTTAATATTTTTCTAGCCATTACTGATCAGGTTTCAGCCTTAAAAGCCTATTTGCTTAATTCTTCAATAATTTGATCTACCTTTTCACGGGTCAGATTCATATAAAACTTCTCACGGATCTGGAATACAGGTCCCCAACCGCAAGCTGCCAGACATTCCACTTCTTTGAGTGTAAATAATCCGTCAGGAGTAGTTTCACCGGCATTAATGCCTAGCTTTTCTTTCAGGTAATCGTAAATTTCTTCTCCACCCATCAGGCAACAAGGCCCGGTACGGCAATATTCAATTACGTGCTTGCCCACCGCATCAAGATGATACATGGTATAGAACGTAGCTACCTCGTACACTTCCACTGGAAGGATATCTAGCAGCCCGGCCACGTAATCCATCACATCACTGCTCACCCATCCCCACTGCTCCTGCGCAAGGTGTAAAACAGGTAATAAAGCTGATTTCTGACGTCCTGCCGGATAGCGATCTATCATCTCCTTTACTTTTTCAAGTCGTTCAGGAGTAAACGCAACGGGATTAGATGTTTCGGTCATTTTATTATTATAATATCTTCAAGAATCAAAACCGATCAGCGTCAGACCGGTTAATCTGTTCGTCTGAATCATCAGGCATCAAGCTCACCTGCGATCACGTTGAGACTACTCATCGTCAAAATCGCATCTGAAAGTGTACTTCCCTTACACATCTCAGGGAAAGCCTGGTAATAAATAAAGCTTGGGCGACGGAAATGCAGACGATACGGAGCACGTCCTCCATCACTGATCAAATAAAAACCTAATTCTCCGTTTCCACCTTCCACAGCGTGGTACACTTCACCAGCCGGAGCATCAATTTCACCCATCACAATTTTGAAATGGTAAATCAACGCTTCCATATTGTTGTAAACCTCTTTTTTGGGAGGCAGATAGTACTCGGGAGCATCAGCATAATATGGCCCTTCCGGAAGATTATTCAGCGCTTGCTCCACAATCTTAAGGCTTTGCCACATTTCCTCAATACGCACATTGTACCTGTCGAAAGTGTCACCGCTCTGGCCAATAGGGATGCTGAAGTCAAAGTCTTCATAAGAGGAATATGGATTCATCACCCTTACGTCGTAGTCAAGTCCGGCAGCTCTCAGGTTAGGACCCGTAAATCCGTAAGAAAGTGCACGTTCCAGTGATATACCACCCACATTGATGGTACGATCCATAAAAATCCTGTTACGGCTCATCAGCTTTTCAAACTCCTGCAAAACCGGAGGAAAAGTTTTAATGAAGTCACGGATTTTACGAATAGCCGTAGTGGAAAGATCACGTTCCATGCCGCCGATACGTCCCATGTTGGTAGTAAGACGGGCACCGCAAACTTCTTCATATATCTCGTAGATGTCCTCACGCTTTTGCATTACGTAAAGGAACCCTGAGAATGCCCCGGTATCAACACCAAGGATACTGTTACAAATCAAGTGGTCAGAAATACGAGCCAGCTCCATCATGATCACCCGGATGTATTGCGCGCGTTTCGGAACTTCAATCTGAAGCAATTTCTCCACTGTCATGTGCCATCCGAAGTTATTGATCGGTGATGAACAGTAATTCATGCGGTCGGTAAGCGTCGTGATCTGATAGAATGGACGCCTTTCCGCAATCTTTTCAAAAGCCCTGTGTATATATCCGATGGTCTGCTCACCTGATACGATCTTTTCTCCATCCATTTTGAGGATGTTTTGAAAAATTCCGTGTGTAGCCGGGTGAGTAGGCCCGAGGTTGAGGGTGGTTAGCTCCTCTACAAGCTCAGGAAGCTCAGCCTGAGACGGTACATTATGTGGTAATAATTCAATTTCTGCCATAACTTACTAAAATCAGTAAAGGGTTTATCGGCCAAACAGGGCATCGATCTTGTCCTCGCGGGTAGCATCCTCCAAAGGATATTCTTTACGCATCGGGAAATAATCCATTTCCTCAATGTTCAATATCCTGATCAGATTAGGATGTCCGTCGAACAGAATACCATAGAAGTCGAAAGTTTCGCGCTCCATCCAGTTGGCACTGGCAAATAATCCGGTTGCGGTAGGAATATGTATATCCGCTTCAGGAATAGAAACTTTAATACGGATACGGAAATTATGGATAAAACTGTGCATGTGATACACGACCATAAAT
>DASYHR010000287.1:0-2417 GCA_035998385.1 Dyadobacter sp.
GAGCTCTTCTAACCAGGAAACTGATATTTGGGCAAGTTTTCCGGTGATTGCGAAGGCTAATGAAAGTGGAGCTGATGTGAACGTGTACTATTTCAGTGATATGATCGAAAGTGTGAAAGGTACGGATCGCCGGGATTTTCATGTGAAACCTCCAAAAGATGATGCGCAGGCAGAAGAGGCAGCCAAGGCCGATGTTAAAAAATTGGAACAGTATACAATCGGTTCACCGCAGGTAACCATCGTTTCTCCGTTTGAACCAACGGCCTCATCCAAAGAAAACAACCCGCATGTAACGCGCTACTGGCAAACTTTATTTCAGGAACTGGGTGGTGTGAGTATTGAGGAGTTGTAGGGTTAGAAATTATGAGCACTACACAGAAGGTTGAAGTTGTATTTTGGGGGTCTATAGAAGGACTAGAGCTATTTGAAAATGAAAAAGTAACTATTGGTGATAAAGTTTTTATTTTACCAACGGATGACGTAGAAGACGTTGTAGAAAGACAGCATAAGGAATTATTCGGTTTAGCTGCTATGAATTTACTTACTTCTAACCCTCTTTTGGTTGCGATAAAAAGTGTTGAAGAGCAAGGAATAAATAAACATCTGGCAAAGCTGCAGGATTATTTGTTTGACTTCACGACGGGTTTATGGTTTGTGAAAGATAATTCTGTATGTATAAGACAAAATTTTACACGTACGTCAGACTTTAAACATTCTACTTTTGGGTACAACAAGGGAGCAAGTAATGCAAAAGGTCATCATGAAAATACAACGTTTACATCTGCAGAGATTTTACAGTCAATTTTAGTAATGGATAAACTTGCGGAAGTGACTCCTGCTCCGAACTCAGTTGAAAAGATCTCAGACAAAATGTTTAGTGAAGACGAAGTGAAGAAAAGAGGACTGAACTCAAACCATTTGTTAGACTATGATTTTCCGAGAATTACAAGAGCTTACTTTATGTTAAGTCAAGCTAGGTCAACAACTGCACCGGCAATCAAAATTGCGTTTTACATGAGCACTTTTGAATGTTTATTTTCGGATGGAGGAAGTGATGCGATTAATTATAAGCTTAGTCAAAGGATAGCTTTCTTTTTAACTACTGATAAAATGGAAAGGCTCAAAATTAAGTCCTCCATTAAAGAGGCTTATCAAGTAAGATCATCATACATCCATGGAGCTGAGATACCTAAGCAACTCAGAAAGCATGAAAAGTTAATATTAATTTCAGAGGCAATAGATAACCTTTTAAGAAAGTCTTTTTTAAAGGCTATTTTTAATCATGGTGATAAATTTTCTTTATCCAATGATCAGTTCGGAAAATGGTTGGAGGAAGAGATTATTTATGGTTAACGGATACTAATCTGAAGATTTGATAGGTTGAATTCTAATTGATACCTCCTACCAAACCTTCCTTGTCAAATACCCCGACAATCCTGCAAACCCTCCCACAAGTCCGCCTACCAATGTTGTGACAGCAAGAAGCAATAGCCCATTTGGCAGTGAAAATATTTGCGCAATTCTATTGGACATGGCTCCTTCGGAGCTCGTATGCAGATAAAATCCGTAGCCCAGCCAGAGCATAGCAATGGCGAAAAAACCTGTCAGGAAAGCTTTACCGGAAGTTGCTGTTGGGCGCCATACCAGTGCAAGAAACGGAACCAATGCGGCTGTCCACCATGGACCGAAATACTGGCAAATGCCCGCGACTAAGATGATGATGATCAGGTTCATGGTTATCAGTTCTTTTTGAAGGTTATACCAGATGTTAGCCGGGGATGAGTCTGGTCTGGTGATGAAAGAAATACCAGTTCGTTAAGCTCTCCGTTCTCCCATTTTTTTAACAGATTGAGATAGTAAGGGCTTCCCGGGTTTCCGGATTGTCCGCCGGGATAGATCCCGTATGCCTTTGGATTTGGTCCCAGCTCGACCACCATCCTCCATGACGGCCCGTTTCGTTTTGTAATTGCGTTCACAATGCCCGAGCCCCCGCCGACCTTAATAGCAGGAGCATTGAATGGTTTCAGACTTCTGCTGAGGTGGCGTATTTCTGTGTTTTTTACATCAGACCAACCCCATTTCGGACTCATTTCACCATGGTGTTTTTTGAGTGTATCCAGGCTAGCTTTGAAGCTCGCCAGTACAATATCCGGCATGGTTTCCTTTTTTGATGTATTGATGTCATCAAACCACTTTTCATTTGGTTGATTGAGCAGCATATAGATCGTTCTGTCGCGCGTTGGCTGCTTCATCAATATCTTTTCAGAACCAAATTCATCATCCCAAATGAAAGATTGCAGCAATGGAAACCATGTTTCAAAAATAGAAGCGGGAATGGACTCAGCATTGTTTTGATAATTCCATTTATCCAGACTCGTTTTCGCCGCCTTTTCTCCCGGAGTAAGCGCTGTGCCATT
>DASYHR010000036.1:0-1538 GCA_035998385.1 Dyadobacter sp.
TCACTTCAGCATAATCAAAACCTTCTGCTGTGTAATCTATACTCACGGCAACCTGCTCCGGTTTGATTTTCCCGTCAGTCAGGCTTCCATCTTCTTTGTCGGAAACTGCCACATTGTATTGTATCGGATCACCTTTGAAGAAGAACGTTTTGTTTCCGGCAATGTCCAGGTTGATAACCGGCGGCTCGTTACCTGCTATAATCTTTACAGACTGCGTATTACTCGCCCCTTTTGCATCTGTTACAGTTAAAGAAGCGGTATATACACCTGCTTTGGCAAAGTTTACAACCGGATTAGCTACTGCGAAAGTTTGAGGTGCAACACCCGCTCCTGTCACTTTCCAGCTATATTTAAGTGCATCACCATCAAAGTCTTTTGTTCCCTCCGAAGATAGTTTCGCTTTGAAAGGAACAGTGCCCCCTTTTTTATCTATACTTGCTGAAACCACCGGTTTGCGGTTGCCACCATTGTACTCGATCCTGACAAGCCGGGAATTATCACTCTTGCGAAACCAGTTACTTCCGTATTCCAGTATGTACAAATCGCCATCAGGACCAAATTTGATATCGATAGGCTGAACAGGATGGTAACCTGGCAGCACACGCTCCATGGATTCATAATCACCGTTTTCTTTCATAGAAATGGCCATAATCCATCCACGGGAGAAATCCGCAGCGATCCATTTGTTCTCGTAATAGGCAGGCCACGGACGTTTAGGATTTTTGAAATCAGCGTGATGGTAAACAGGGCCGCCAGTCGCACTTCTCGAACCGGAACCCACCAACGGAAATTTCTCAGATACGCCGTAAGGATAATAAATGAATGTAGGCTCTGTAGGGAACAATTTCTCCAGACCCGTATTGTTCGGAGAGTTATTGATCAGATTTTTCGGGTCTTTTTTTGCCAGAGGTTTGTTAGTAGCATAATCAAAAACAGGGAACGCCTGATCATCTGCCACAAACCATGGCCAGCCGAAGTTCCCGGGTTTACGGGCCTGATTCAATTCATCATAGCCCTTTGGTCCTATCTCCGAATCTTCACCTGCATCGGGACCTACTTCACCCCAGTAAATAAACCCGGTTTTACTATCAACAGAAATCCGCCATGGATTGCGATGTCCCATTGAATAAATTTCCGGTCTTGTTTTGGCTGTTCCCTTCGGATAAAGATTTCCTTCGGGAATCGTGTAAGAGCCATCTGCTTCAGGATGGATTCTCAGGATTTTACCTCTCAGGTCATTGGTGTTCCCCGCATGTCCCTGGTCATCCCAGCTCGCGCGTCCGGGACGTTCATCAGTTTGAGCAGCCTGTTGATTTCCTGTGTTGTTTCCAACAGTAAGAAACAAATTACCTGCTTTATCCCAGACCATACCGCCGCCCGTGTGGCAACATACTTCCCTTTGAGTTTCAACTTCGATAATGTCTTTTTTAGAAGATTCGACCAACTGATCATCTACCAGATCCCAACGGGAAAGAATGTGTTTCTTTTCGGTCGGGTGTGCGTAATACAGATAAATCCAGTGATTTTTTTCAAAGTTC
>DASYHR010000434.1:0-3517 GCA_035998385.1 Dyadobacter sp.
TTTGAAATGGTGCTCTTCTGTGCTGGAAATGCATGGAGTCGAGCATATTTGTTTCTCATCCGGCGAGGAAGTACTCGCTCAGCCATGGGACGATGCCGTCAGATTTGTGCTAACGGATATGCGTATGCCTGGCATGAACGGCGCCGAATTATGTGCACAACTCAGACAAATTGCTCCAGGTGGAGTTAAGTTTTATGTGCTCACTGCTCAGGCTCTTCCCGAGGAACGCAGCAAACTTCTGGATATGGGTTTTGATGGTATATTGATGAAACCATTTCATTCCAATCAATTGCTCGAGCTACTCGAAAAATCGAGCACAAAGGTAATGTCAGTAAAACCTGTAAAACACACAGTTCAAAAAACCGAGTTTGATTTATCCTTATTGTCAGAAATGACATTTGGTGATGAAAGCCTGATGCGGGAAATTCTGGATCAGTTTGTAAGTGATTCAAGAAAAGACATTGCCAGCCTGCAACACATGATTGATATGCAACAAACAGGTGAACTTCATGAATTGATGCACAGAATGGCCGGCCGTACGGGGCAGATCGGCGCTGGTGAAATATCAGTTATTTTCCGAAAATATGAAGTGGGTTTGCGGGAAGATCAAAAAGCAATAGCTGCCTCCGATATCAGTGACCTGATTTCGAGAGCAGCTGATCTTGTTGAGCAGGTTGAGCAAAAAGCTTTGTCCTATTCGATGTGATACTTTTCAATTTTATAATAAAGTGTTTTCCTGTCAATATTAAGAAGCTTAGCAGCTTTACTTTTATTGTAGCGCACTTCCTGTAATACTTTTTCAATCATCTCCTTTTCATGGGTTTCCTGAAGAGCCTTCAGGTCAGACCCCGCAGATTTTGGAGCTTCCTCCAATGAGGTTATCATTTCAGCAGGTAATGCGCTGAGCGGTGCTATCTCCTCTTTGGACAATAAGACAAGTCTTTTAATGACATTATTAAGCTCACGAAGATTACCCGGCCAATCGTATTTTTCAAACACATCCATCACCTCCTTAGAAAGAGACTGCACATTGCGATCAAGCTCTTCATTGGCCTTATCAACAAAATGCTGGATAAACATCGGCAAGTCCTCTCCCCTTCTTCTCAAAGGTGGCACTTCAATTTTAAATTCATTGAGCCTGTGATATAAATCCTCTCTGAAATCGCCATTGGCCGAACTTGTGATCAGATCCTCATTTGTGGCCGCAATCAGTCTCACATCAACTTTTACAGGTTGTGTGCTTCCGATCGGAACAATAATACGCTCCTGCAATGCACGAAGTAATTTAATCTGCACATCATATCCCAGGTTTCCGATTTCATCCAAGAAGAGCGTTCCGCCATCTGCTGCTTCAAACTGCCCGATCTTATCCATTAACGCTCCGGTAAATGCTCCCTTTTTATGTCCGAACAGCTCACTTGCTGCCAGGTCCTTGGACAATGATCCACAGTCAATAGCCACAAAAGGACCTTTACTTCTTTTACTCAGTTTATGAATGGATTTGGCAACATGTTCTTTACCGGTACCGCTTTCGCCGAGTACGATAACAGACATATCTGTTGGAGCAACGAGCCTCACATATTCATACAGTTGCTTCGAGATTTTACTTTTACCCTCTATAAAATCGTTACTTAGCTTATCTGATTTCTTTGATGATTTCGCTGAAACAGGTTCCTGAACTGCGGAAGGCTTATTCGATTTTTGCAACGCCTCTCCCAAAACCATCAATAGTTCTTCAGGGTGTACCGGTTTGGTGATATAATCAAAAGCACCACTTTGCATCGCATTCACTGCCGTTCGTACATCGTGAAAGCTCGTCATGATAAACGCAGGTATACGAACTCCGTCACTGCGCAACTGTTTAAGGAAGTCCACCGAATTTCCATCAGGCAGACGATAGTCAAGCATAAGTACATCGAACGGCTCGTGATCATCCACACTCTTCTTAAAAGTAGCTTTTGCTTCTTTTAATGTCGAACACACCTCCACCTGATGTCCATGTTTACCTAGGAAAGAATTGAGCAGTTTGGAGAAAGTTGTATCGTCTTCAAGAAGGAGCAAATGAGCCATGTTCTGTTATTATCTTAAAATATATGTGTCTTAACGATCCGGAAAAATGTAAAATTATAAAATCTAACAGCAAAAAGCCGGAGAAATAATCTCCGGCTTTCAATCTGCTGCTTTTTTTGACAATTTTCACATCACTATTCCACCTTCTTACCATCCTTGTCAAGATTCACAGTGGCAGTTTCATCACCCTTTTTGACTGCTACTTCGAAATGCTGTGAGTTATCTTCCTTTGTCACCAGAAATGCACCCGTTACCTCCCATCCTGAGTAGGCGTCACCTGCCAATGCAGTTTTAACTGCTTCAGGCAAATCTTCCGGCTTCACGGCTACTTTTTCCTGAGTTACAGTAATAATTGTGTTTTGAGGCATCAGGCCTTTAGCCTGAACTGATGCAAACGATATTAGTGAGACAGCAAATGCTGATATGATTAGCTTTTTCATAATAAACTTAGATTAAGTTAATAATGTAATGTGTGTAAAACCACTTTTGCATTGTATTTAAACAATATAATACCAAAATGTCATATATTAAGTAAATGTTTGCAATTCAATCAGTTACAAATGATAACATCCGTTCATATAATATAAGAATGGAGTTTTTGCTCAACAATGTGCGGTATTATACACCAGTTACTTGCTGAATATCAGCCTCATTCAGCATTAAAAGTTCATTAATTGAGTTGGTCGGGTATTGTATCAGAAGCAAGATTTTATATATTTGTAGAAATACTTTGCAATCAAATTAAAATAAACGCCACAAATCTATCGTATGGCAAACTTTACCTTCCGCGAAATCGGCAATGTCCGGCACATTTTACTCAACGTTATAATTTAAATTCATGCGAAGAAAGACCTCCAAACCGGGGGTCTTTTTTCATTCTTGTACAATCTTCCACACCCGTTTCCGGAATAACATTACATCATACAGGCTAATTATACAACCTGATGCTATAATTTATAGGGCACTATATACCTCTTGTACGTTCTAACAATTAACTGATTAAAAGAGACTTGCGATACTAAATTTTTTCAAAATATACTATAAAGTTTAAACGGTTACATTTTCCTGCCGATTACGCACTTCAATCCATGGAAAATAAATAACCGTATGTTTTCCCAGATTGTCTTTCGATGGGCGAAGGAAAACATAAACCTTTTATAGTTATGGAAAGAGTAGCAGGTACAAACACAAATTCAGATAACGAAGGACTGAAACCGTCAAAAGTAGACAGACGCTCCTTTCTTATGTCTGCAGGGATCGCTGCATCGGTTGGAGCAGCCATGGTTGCCTGTTCAAAAGACCACGAACCAGTACCGGGAGTAGGCGGCAGTGTTGATCTTGGATCTGGTGATGTTGGTGTTCTTAATTACGCATACGCACTGGAACAGCTTGAAGCTGCATTTTATATTCAGGTCCTTACAACAGAGTATAGCGGAATGTCGGCTGC
>DASYHR010000460.1:0-11289 GCA_035998385.1 Dyadobacter sp.
AAAGGTGAGCCAAAGAGACTGTCTCCGGTTGATCAGGCAGGGACACATAGCTACGAAATATCTCCAATGGGAAAATTCGGGAAACATAGTTTCTCTAATGCAAAATTACCTTTCATGACGGAATGGGTTTCCTTCCCCGATCACAAATCTATTGATCCTGAAAACTCAATCAATGAGACATTGAAACGTATTCGCGTAGCAGCTATTGATATTGAATTCTTCAAAGTGAAAACGGAAGAAGGTGTTGAAGTGGATGCGTGGATGGTGAAACCAAACAATTTTGATCCTACAAAAAAATATCCGATCGTATTTATGGTATACGGCGAGCCAGCCAGCAGCACTGTAAAAGATACGTATGGAACAGGACGTAACAGACTCTATGACGGAAATATGGCAGAAGATGGCTATATCTATGCTTCTGTCGATAACAGAGGAACTCCGATGCCAAAAGGAAGAGCCTGGCGTAAAGCGATTTATAAAGGGATCGGTATCATCAACATCAAAGATTATGCAGGTGCAGCAAAAGCAATGTTTGAGAAATACCCTTTCATAGATACTGAACGCGTAGCTGTACACGGTTGGAGCGGTGGCGGATCATCCACATTGAATCTGTTGTTCAAATATCCTAAACAATTCCAGACTGGGATTTCTGTGGCGGCGGTAGGTAATCAGCTGACTTACGACAACATTTACCAGGAACGTTACATGGGTGTGCCAAAAGAAAGCAAAGCAGATTTTATCAACGGATCGCCTATTACATATGCGAAAAATCTGGAAGGTAATCTGCTTTACATTCACGGTACAGGTGACGACAACGTACATTACCAAAATGCAGAAATGCTGGTGAATGAGTTGATCAGACACAACAAAGTGTTCCAATTTATGCCTTATCCAAATCGTTCTCATAGTATTTCGGAAGGAGAGGGGACGTCAAGACATTTGAGAACTTTGTTTACCGATTATCTTAAAAAGCATTGCGCTCCAGGAGCTAAGTAGCTTCCCTCCGGTCTGAACAACGATAGTTGGTCTGCACGGTTAGCGACTAATTCCGGTCTGAATGGCGAAGCCAGTCTGAACGGTTTCGCATCACCGTTCAGCCCGATTACATCGTACAGACCGGATGTATAAAATCAAAAGCCGGACCGATGAGGGTTGACCTCATTAGTCCGGCTTTTTTTGTTCTGAACAAACTTTCCGATCTGCATGAAGCAGTCAGGCTGAACGATGAATAGCCTCCGCTATCCGTGCAGACCAACTGCGTTGTTCAGACCGGAACGCTACCGCCGTCCAGACCGGTTACCTCGCATATAACTTCTTGGCAGCCTCTTCATATTTATCACCTGCAACCCATTGTGGCGCTTTTGGCATATTCGCAATCAGTCGGGCAGCGTAAGTATAAGCCTGGCTGAATTTCAACAAATAGCCAAAATCAATGGTCTCAGGATTGTCACTCACCTGGTGGTAGTTTTTCATAATATCACCGTTGAATTCTCTGAAACCCGGTGTGAATGTCGGAGCAGGAATTCCTTTTTTTGCAAAACTCACATTGTCCGAACGGTCAAAAAGTCCTTGTTCCGGAGAAGGATCTGCAAATATGCCCAAACCAAATGCTTTACTGGCCTTTTCCATTTCTGCTTTTGCACCTGTTCGATCCAGACCCATCACAGCTACAATTGTGGTGTCATTATACCCAGCTCCATCGGAGTTGATATTGAAGATACATTTGTTCAATGGAAGCAACGGATGTTCTGCGTAATACTGACTTCCCAGCAAACCTACTTCTTCCGCAGTGAGTGCAACAATCAACACCGAACGCTTTGGCGGCACTTTTGAAAATGATTCAGCCGCAGTGAGCAAACCTACCACACCAAATGCATTATCACGCGCACCATTGAAAATACTGTCTTCAGCTGTATACGGCTGGCCACCTTGTTTTCCAACGCCGACATGGTCGTAATGCGCTGTAAGCAGAATATATTCGTCTTTCAGTTTTGGGTCAGATCCTTCAATAAAACCGACAACATTGTAGCTATTGATAAGTTTAGTTTGTCTGCCGCTGGTTTTGAAACGGATCTCTTTTACGTTTCTCAATGCTCTCGTCAAATTGGCGTCTTTACCATTTACCCATGCATGAGGGATCGTTTTTCCGACTGCCGACTCAGGAGCCAGCCCGATTTTTTCACCTGTGAAATATTTGTTGACCATATTCCAGGGCATAGGCGCGTTGAAAAGCTCAATTACAGCCAAAGCACCTTTGTCAATAGCTATTTTCCGCTTTTCGGTAGAAGAAGCAATAATTTCGGAAGGAGTCTGAACGTCGGGTGTGCCGCTTTGTACAAGCACAATTTTACCCTTTACATCCAGATTTTTGTAGTCATCCCATCCTTTTGCAGCATTTTCCAATCCGTAACCTGCATATACCAAAGCAGCGGTCGTATCCATGGCGCTACCTGCCATCAAAATCCAGTCTGCGCCGCTTTTCAACGTGGTAGCTTCAGCCACAATTTCACCAGATTCATTCACCCCCAATTTTTCAAACGGCACATTCTGGAAGTAAGACTTGGTTGGCGATGAAGCATTTTCAGACGCAACTGGTTTTACACCAAGCTTACGAAATTGCTCAGCGATGTAACGTGCTGCTACATAATTACCCGGCTCACCAGTACGACGTCCCATGAGTTCGTCTGATGCCAGAAAGCGCATATGCGCTTCAGTCTCCGACGACTTTACCGAGAATTCAGGAGGAGTTGTATTTTTCTTTTGAGAAAACGAAGGGGCGTTAAATAGCGTAAGCCCTGCAACTAATAGAATGGGAGATAGTTTGTTCATTAAGAATTGGTTTTATAACAGAGTTCTGATTTCAGGAATAGGCCTGAATCTATATAGTTTACAAATATCACTGTTTATTTGGAACAGGAATACGACGTAAGGGCGAAATCCTCAATCTCGCGATGAGCTCCTTTGGCTAATTGGATCATTTTCCCGACGCCGGCAAAATGATCAGAAACTCCAATATCGCTGTTTTCACAAGAAATTTTAGCCTTATCAATGACCTTGACAAAATTATCCCATTTACTATATCCTAAAATTTCCTGAAGCTCTCGTCCGCTCCAGAACTCAATGTCATGGAATATATAACATGCATTCTCAAATTGGCGAAGTAGATCTTGAATCTGTTCCGTTTTCATCCTTCTTTATTTAGTTGTTGATATAAGCGGTCAGCATTGATGCTGTCAGAATTGAAGATAACGAAATAGAAAAAAATAAGGCAGAGTCTCAACTCTACCTTATTCTCAATTGTAATATATCCTATAAATTATTTCCCTGACTTATTCGGGAAAGCCGGAATATTGGGGACGCCTTTCTGACCAGGCTCTGTCAGCTTTTTCTTCATTTCTTCAATAGCCTTTTCCAGCTGTTGGTCATTACCCAGATACTCCTGGTGCGGATCATTGCTGATATCAATATCAGGAGAAACACCTTCGCCTTCAATAATAAATTTAGACCCATCTGCTGCGAAATGCGCGAATTCAGGTTTACGAAGGTCGCTGCCATCGATAAATGGCAATGAACCACGAATACCGACTACACCTCCCCAGGTACGTTGTCCAAGTAAAGGTCCGATGTTGTATAATCTGAACTGGTATGGGAACATATCGCCATCCGAAGCGGAGTACTGGTCAATCAGACAGATTTTCGGTCCGATCTGTGCATCTGGTTTTACGGTGGATGATTTGCTGTTTCTCATCATAGCACCCAAGCCAGGCTCGCGGCGTAGTCGCTCTATAATCATAGGAGAAACGTTACCGCCACCGTTACCCCGGTCGTCAATGATCAGGGCTTCTTTGTCTAGCTGAGGATAAAAATAACGCGCAAACTGATTCAGACCTTCCGGCCCCATATCGGGAATATGCACGTAGCCGATTTTCCCTCCTGATGCTTTGGTTACTTTGGCAATATTGTCCTGCACCCACTGGTGGTAATATAATTCAGACTCATCCGCGATCGGTTTTACAAATATTTTCTTGCTGCCTTTTGCCGATGCTGAGTTGTTAACTTCAATCTCAACAATTTGTCCTGCTTTGCCGATCAGTCCTTCAAACAGGTTTGTAAAGCTTTTTACATCATTTCCATTGATGCTGATGATGAAATCGCCAGTCTTTACATCCAATCCCGGAGCACGTAATGGCGACACAAGCGATTTGTTCCAGCTTTCACCTGAAAGGATGGTTTCAATTTTATAGTAACCGCTTTTGTCTCTGCTGAAAGTAGCACCAAGCA
Source organism: Dyadobacter sp. (assembly GCA_035998385.1). Lineage (GTDB taxonomy): Bacteria > Bacteroidota > Bacteroidia > Cytophagales > Spirosomataceae > Dyadobacter. The sequence continues at coordinate 4,282 of DASYHR010000460.1, forward strand.
ATCCCATTTTGATTTTTTCAATCTCAGGGCGTTCACCCGGATTCGTATAAGCATGACCCACGTTCAGTTCGCCTATCATTTCTCCGATTACATAAGTCAGGTCATTGCGGTGATTCACGTGAGGCAACAACACGGCATATTTAGCATGCATCGCTTTCCAATCCACACCGTGCATATTAGGATCATAAAAATAATCCCGCATCTGTCTCCAGCTTTCGTCATAAATCTGTTTCCATTCCGCGTGCAGGTCTGTATTGGTTTTTAATCCATCCAGATTCAGCTTGTTTTTTGGCTCCAGTTTCGATGTGCCCAGATCTTCGATATAGATGTCAGCCATCTTTCTCAACAGAATTTTCTTGCCATCGGCACTTATTACATAGCCTCCAAAGTCTCCGATTTCTGTCTCTTTTTTATCTTTCAAACTGAAAAATTTAAAAGAACGATCTTTACCAGCCGAGTTAGATGTGTAGTAAACACCCTCATTGCCAGCCGCCAGCCTGTAGTAGTTGCCGGCAGTTACTGGCAGACTTTCAATCCGATCAGCCAGATTTTCCTCATCTACTTTCACCGTAACCCCGGCAATGGCTTTTGGCGCTTCTGATTTAGCAGTTTCTTTCTTTCCTTTTGTGGCTGCGGCTTCCGGAGCCTTTTCCTCTTTTACTTCCACTTCATCATTTTCAATACGGAAAGAAGATTTCGTATCTGCCGCCAAACGCACGAAGTAGGGCTTCGACATATTGGAATAGGAGTGGTTCCATTCCGTGTTGCTGTACGTTGGGTTAAAATCGCGCTGAGAAACGAAATACAACAATTTGCCATCCGGACTGAATGTCGGCTGTGAGCTGTTGTACCAGTTGTCCGTGATCTGTATAAACTTCTTTGTATCAAGATTATAAAGTTTGATCGTCTCAAACTCTCTTGCTCTGCCAGGTTCTGTATAGGCAACCCATTTGCTGTCGGGAGAGAAAACGTAGTCGTCAATTTCTCTGTGGTCGTTGTGAACGATGGTCGTTTTCTTGCCAGATGCCACTTCGATATAATACAAATCCTGATTCCGGTCTGCCAATAAGATCAGCTTGCTATCAGGACTCCATACCGGATTGAACTTATAGCTTCCACCGCCTTTCGTCAATTGCTTTGCTGGCTCAGCGCCATCCTGTTTACGGATATATACCTCATCCTCGCCAGTCTGGTCAGACAAATAGCTGATCCATTTCCCGTCCGGGCTCCATTCCACATTACGCTCATGGGCGTTGCTGGTTTGCGTCAGATTACGAACGACACCGTTTTTGGCAGGAACAGAAAAAACTTCACCACGTGCACCCAACACAGCACGTTTTCCATCAGGAGAAATTGCGTAACTGTTGATCGCCTTCGAAGCATCAGTTTGCTTATGGCGACCTGAAGAGAAATCTTCAGAGATTGTGATATTCAGCTTGTCGGTTTTGCCAGAAGCCAGATCATACAGATAGATATATCCGCCGTTTTCAAAAGCGATGGCATTATTTCCAAGGGAAGGAAATTTACAGTCGTATTCCTTAAAATCCGTAACCTTTTTGGTTTGTTTGGTTTGCGTATCGTATTCAAAAAGGTTGGCAACCCGATCCCTGTCACTCAAGTAATACACCTTATTTTTATGATACATCGGGAATACATCCTGAGCCGGATTATTCGTCACGTTCTCCGTTTTTCCTGATTTTACATCAAAAATCCAGATGTCGTCGGCCATACCACCTTTGTAGTATTTCCATGTACGGAACTCACGGAACACGCGGTTCATTGCCATTTTCGACCCATCCTCATTATAGCTGCTCCAGCCACCTACAGCAAACGGAAGCTCCTCACTGATATCTCCGCTTACAGGTGCTTTGTAGAGTTTGCCTTTAAATGCATTGAAAGAAGTACCACGACTACGGTATACAACATGTTTGTCATCCGGAGCCCAGTCCATTACGATGTTGTTTGGACCCATTCTGTCGGCAACATCATCCCGTCCCAAAGTTGCGGTATAGGTAATACGCTTTGGCGTTCCTCCGCTTGATGGCATTACAAAAACCTCCGTATTCCCGTCATATTGACCGGTAAATGCTATTTGTTTACCGTCATGGCTGAATTTCGGAAACATCTCATACCCGGGATGACTGGTGATTTTGCGGGCAACGCCTCCTGTTTTGCCAACAGTATACAAATCTCCGGCATAGGAGAATACAACCTGATTGTCGTGAACTGCCGGAAAACGCAGTAATCGCGCTTCCTGCGCCTGAAGCGCAGTTTGACCCAGCCCCAGAAGTAAGGCTAAAGTGTAGGTTTTTTTCATAGCTATCTAAAAAAGAACATGACGGTCAAAATTTTGAAGAAAATCGTTGACCGTCATGCGTAGGTTAATTTGATTATTGGTTCAGAATGATGGCAGCTTCCTTTGCGAAATAGGTCAGGATGCACTTAGCTCCGGCGCGACGGATGCTTATCAATACTTCCATCATGGCACGATCACCGTCGATCCAGCCATTTTGCGCGGCCGCTTTAATCATCGCATATTCTCCTGAAACGTTATAAGCTGCAATCGGAATATCAAAATTTTCATCCAGTTGGCGGATAATATCCAGATACGACAAAGCAGGTTTTACCATCAGAAAATCAGCTCCTTCTGCAAAATCCTGTTGTGCTTCGAGCAGTGCTTCCCGCTTGTTGGCAGGATTCATCTGATAGGTTTTTTTGTCTCCGAATTTCGGTGCAGACTCAAGCGCATCCCGGAACGGACCATAAAACGCACTGGCGTATTTGGCAGAATAAGACATGATACTTACATCTGTAAATCCTTCAGCATCAATATAATTACGGATATATCCTACCCGGCCATCCATCATATCGCTTGGTCCCAGTATATCAGCTCCTGCTTTTGCCTGAGCCAACGACATTTTTCCAAGGATCTCAAGCGTGGCGTCATTGAGAATTTTCCCGTTTTCAACGAGTCCGTCATGGCCGTCGGAACTATAAGGATCCATAGCGACGTCCGTCATAATAGCCAGCTCAGGAAATTTCTCTTTAACGGCCGTGATGGCTTTCAGGTAAAAAGTATCCTCTTTGTAGCTTTCTGTGGCGGTGCGGTCTTTTTTGCTTTCAGGATAATTGGGGAAAAGGTCAATTCCGCGTATTCCCAGGTCTGTAATTTCTTTCAGTTCTTCCAGCAGATTGTCCAGCGAATACCTGTATATACCCGGCATTGACTTCACCTCTACCTTTTGGTTAAATCCTTCCTGAACAAACATGGGGAAAATGAAATCGGAGACCTGCAAAGTTGTTTCCTGTACCAGATCACGAATTGCAGAAGATTTTCTATTGCGTCGTGGGCGACGAGAGATATTGAACATAAGCTTTCGGCGATCAGCAGTCTGCTGTCGGCTTTTTTATTTAAGGCAGTAAATATATTACAGAAAGAACGACGGAGAAATATAGAGAGTTTCAAAGCGCAAAGTTTTTGTCACCTCCCATGTCATCTGCCCCCTGCCCGAATCCCCCTGCACTCTCACCCCACCATCAACTTAAATCCTTCGCCATGCAGATTCATGATCTGAATAGAAGCATCTTCACGGAAATGCTTGCGAAGTTTGGTGATATATACGTCCATACTGCGGGCATTGAAATAGGAATCATCTCCCCAAATGGTTTTCAATGCAAAGCTGCGACTGATAGGCTGATTGAGATTCTGGCAAAAAAGTTTGAGTAGTTCCGATTCTTTGCTGGTAAGTCTGGCGGATTTATCGCCGTTGCTTAGTTGCTGGTGGTCGTAGTCGAATGTATAGCTGCCGACACTGAATACTTTGGTTTCTTCCTGTTGGTCGGGCTGTTTGCGGTATCTGCGGAGGATGGCTTCAATGCGTAGTAAAAGCTCTTCCCGGTCGAATGGTTTGGTTACGTAATCGTCCGCACCGACGCGGAATCCCTGCATGGTATCTTCCTTCATTGATTTGGCAGTCAGGAAAATGATAGGCACATCACGACCGCTCATTCTTACTTCCTTAGCCAAAGAAAAACCATCTTTTTTGGGCATCATGACATCAAAAATGCATAAATCATATTCTTTGTCCACAAAGCTTTGCCATCCCTGTTGTCCATCCGTTGCAAGGTCTGTAGGAAAACCTTTGTCAATCAGGTATTCCTGAAGTAATGAACCAAGATTGGCATCGTCTTCGACAAGTAGAACGTTCGGCATATGAAAAGAGGTCTCGTTAGAAAATTGTTTATATATACTTAATTGATGAATAAACGCAGGTTTACCTTCGGTCAGCATTCAAAATTGGAAATTCAACATGATTCCTGAATTTGCTATATAACCAAATGTGATTTTGTGCCTAAAACTACCGAACTTTCGGTGTTAAAAAACCTTCTAAATTCATAATTTATGTTAAAGGTGTTAGTAGGAATCGTAGCAGTTGTTGCTGTTTTGGGTATCGCCTATCTGGCTGGCCCCAAGGTACCGGCTGTTCAGTTTGATCCGGCATTACCAGTTGTCAAACAGGATCTGGTCGCGTTGGAGCAAGAAGTTAACCAGACGGAAAAAGCAATTGCCATGCTCAAGCCTGATAATCAGGCGCGGATTGTCTGGGCTGATTCGGGCAAAAAAGAGAAAACACCTTACAGCATCGTATATATCCACGGTTTCGGAGCGAGCTGGGCGGAAGGTGAGCCGGTCCACCGCGATCTTGCCAAAAGATATGGAGCAAACCTGTACCTGGCACGTATGCACGATGCCGGAATCAGTGATCCGGACGCATTTGATGACCTTACACCTGAAAACTTTTTGCAGGAAGCCAAACGTGCATTGTCTATAGGTAAGGCAGTGGGCGACAGTGTGATCGTGATAGGAACATCAGCTGGCGGACTACTTTCCGTATATCTTGCCTCGACTAATCCTGAGTTAAAAGGGCTGGTTCTTTACTCGCCTTGTATGGCAGTGGCCAACCCGGCCATCAAACTGATCACCGGTCCATGGGGTAGAAAAATATTACATTCCGTAATGGGCGATTATCGCAAAACGACTGACCCGGAACCAGATAAAGCAGCATTCTGGCTGCAAAGCTACCGTACCAATGGCTTACTTACTTTACAGCAGACGATTGATGCTGTCGCCAAACCGGAGGTATATGAGAAGATCAAAATGCCTGTTTTTTTAGGCTACTATTATAAAAATGAAAAAGAACAAGACCAGGTGGTGTCAGTAAAAGCGATGCTGGATATGTTTCCGCAGCTTGGAACGCCGGCCGCATTAAAAGTAGAAAAGGCATTCCCTGAAAGTGCGGATCACGTGATTGCGTCGTACCTGCGTTCGAAGGATGTGAAGAGTGTATACGAAGCAACAGACTTGTTTTTTCAGAAGCAACTCGGGCTAAAGCCAACTTTATAAATCAATTAAAGGTTTTGGCGGGCAAAGGAAAATTGGTGTAAAATGCTTTACTTTGCCGGCTTGAATTCAGAATTGTCAGGTAAGAAAAAATAGATTTTTCATATTGCCAGGCATCGTTTGGCTTTTCAGACTTAATAATAATAACAAAACTATGGCTTACGGTTTATTAAAGGGAAAAAGAGGAATTATATCAGGTGCTCTTGACGAGAACTCAATTGCCTGGAAAGTGGCACTTAAAGCAAAAGAAGAGGGTGCTATATTTACCCTGACTAATGCTCCTATCGCTATGCGCATGGGAGGAATTCAGGAGTTGGCAAAAGCCTGTGATGCTCAGCTTATTCCGGCCGATGCCACTTCAGTAGAAGATATTGAAAATCTTTACACGCAGTCTATGGACGTTTTGGGTGGCAAGGTTGACTTCGTGCTTCATTCTATCGGGATGTCTGTAAACGTACGTAAAGGCAAATCTTACGGAGATCTGAACTACGAATGGATGCAGAAAGGATTGGATATCTCAGCGATATCTCTACACAAATTTTTACAGGTAGGAGAGAAGCTTGACGCGATCAGCGATTGGGGTTCAGTAGTAGCTTTGTCGTACATCGCAGCGCAACGGACTTACTCTTTCTACAGCGATATGGCGGAAGCCAAAGCGATGCTTGAAAGCATTGCACGTAGCTACGGATACCGTTATGGTAAGGCTAAAAATGTACGTGTAAACACGATTTCTCAATCTCCAACGAAGACAAAAGCAGGATCAGGTATCGAAGGGTTCGATGCTTTCTACGACTTCGCAGAAAAAATGAGTCCGCTTGGAAATGCAACAGCAGACGATTGTGCCAACTATGCAATCACATTGTTCTCGGATCTTACCAAGTATGTGACAATGCAGAACCTATACCACGACGGAGGTTATTCATCAACAGGTATTTCCGAAGAATTGGTAACAATGATTCAGCAGCAGAATCAGCAATAATTGCTTCACCGGCTTGCCGGAATAGGTCAAAATCCCTTTGCGATTGTATTCGTAAAGGGATTTTTGCTTTTATGATAAAATATTTGCGTTACAGCTCCGTTTCGCGTTGTATGGTATAGGTGAACTAATTAGCTTCGCCCGATAATTGTAGCTATGAATCTGAAAACAAATCCCCTTTATTATATGATGAATTCCTTTCGGCTGAAATTCCTTCTATCCATGGCTATCGTGGCCACACTTGCAGCTTGTGGTGGCGGTAAAGAAGAAACCAAAATTGTGGCTGATACTCCTGTATATACACTGGTCTTTTTGGATAAAACCCAGAGTGTCAATGTCAATAAAAACTATGTAAGCCAGAAATACCGCCAGGCACTTACAGATATTGTGGAGAACAATATGAAAAACAAAGGCGATAAACTCGAAGTGTACTTCATTCATGAAAACACATCCAAGGCCAGAGCGATGTCGGTAATGATCCGTAGTGAAAAGGATAATATGGATGCGGCCAATGCCACTGACCGTGAGGCGATAGAAACGGCGTATTCGCTTTCACTTCAAAAAGAGAAAGGAATTTTCCTGAGACAACTTCTGGCAAAACTGGAGCTGCAGAATACGAGCTCTTCTAACC
>DASYHR010000483.1:0-5551 GCA_035998385.1 Dyadobacter sp.
CAGAAGTCGTATCAGGAATAATTTTTTAACAATCTGATTAAATTAACTGACGGAAAGGAAGTAGTAAAGCGGAGCGAGATACTTAATAGGTGATATTTCGAAAAAACCGATTGTTGAGGATCAGGTTTAATTGAACTAAAATAAGATGATACACGGGTTGCTTTAGAGAGAAACCTGATAAAAATAGTAAAGATAAGAAAAGGTTAAGGGTTTAGGAATAGTCAGTATAAAGCCATCTCATTTGAGGTGGCTTTATCTTTTTACAGGCTCTGCCCAAACCTCTACACGACGGTTCAACTGCTTTTGTGATTCCGATTTATTCATATAGCTGGGCTGAGCGGATCCATAACCCGATCCATTGATCCGATCTGATGGAATTCCCCTGGCAGTCAGATACGCCTTTACAGATTCTACCCGCTGGCGGGACAACTCTACATTTTTCTCGAAATTCCCAATATTGTCCGTATGCCCTTTTAAGACGATTTTCAAATCCGGGCGTTTGTTGAAATAATCAACCATCGCATCAAGTTTCGTTTTTGCATCGTCGGGAATTACTTCACTGCTTTGCCCGAAGAACATGGTAACAACTGGCTGGTCGTACGATTCTGCAGAGAGATTGAATAATGATTTCACTTCCTGAGACTTACCGGCAGTCTTTACAGACATACTTTTACTATCAAATCCTATTGCTTCCACAGAGACACGGTATGTTTCGTACGGGGGAAGCTGTACCTGGTAGGTTCCATCAATCGTTTTAGTATTGGCTACCAGCGACTCATCTTTCGCTTTCCAAACGGAAACATTGGCATCCTCAATAGGTTTAAGTGTTTTACTATTGTAAACTTTCCCTGTTACCGTCACCAGATTTGGGTTTGATACGGGCGTTTCTTTAACAACTTCTTTGACGGGCTCAGGTTCCTTTTCCGCAACGGTTTCCACGGGAGGTTTTGTTTTGAGTATGGTCTGATAACTGCGACGGATAAACACCGGCGTCATCACTCTGTCGTACAATCTGATGAGCGCCACCGAGCCTGAGCTTGCTTCATGATTGGCAACCAGGTCGTCCTGGAAAAGATTCAGTACCTGATCCTGATCCAGCATACCCTCAGTTCCCGGATCTTTGAATTCCAGTTTTTCAATACCATTGATATACATTTTTATGGTCTTGGTCTCGAAATCTCTGGAATACACATAATGCAGATACTGGTTACGGCGAACGGGTGCTTTTTCACTGATTGCGAAATCATAAAAATTCAGCTTTCCATCATAGATATAACAACCGTAGTCACTTTTCCTGTTCCTGAAATCCAGTACCCGCTTCCAGCTTCCCAGCGTATCCATTTTGAAGTAAATCTCAACCGTAAATGATTTGCTCAGAAATCCCTTAGCCTCTGTATTGTCAAACTGCAGGCCGCTGTTTGTTTCAAATTTATAGGTAGTTCTGTATAGCCCTTCTGATCCCGGAATAGGTTCTTTCACATATTGGCCAGGCTGTCCCAGAACTTTCAGTTGAATGCCTTTACTCTCAATGGGAGTCAATCCATTATTGAAATCATAAGTCCACTGGCTCTGCGAAAAGGCAGACGTTCCTGAAAGGAATAACAGCAGGAAGCAAAGCCATGCCGCATTTATTTTGTAATCCATCTTCAAAAATATGAAAACTGTACACGCAAGCCGACGGGCAACGTTTATTTTTGAGGTAAAATCAATTTTACTTGTGAAAAATATCGGTATAGGTCTTTTGTTTTCCATTCTGTGGGCTTCTGCTTCTGTTGCGACTAAGTTCGGCGTTCAGTCGGCAACTCCGCTGATATTGGCTAATGTTCGATTTTTTATTGCCGGAATTCTGCTACTTGGCTTTTCTTATACTTTCAAAAAAGCACCCGGCTACCGTTTACCTTCGCGTCGTGAATTTTATCAGCTCGCGTTATTTGGTTTTCTTAATACAACGTTGTATCTGGGCCTCTACGTGTATGCAATGAAATATACAGCGGCCGGAATAGGCAGTCTGGCGGTATCGACCAACCCGCTGTTCATCGTATTGTTGTCTGCATGGTGGCTGAAGCGCGTCCCCGGATGGGAGGAATGGCTCGGCATTGTTCTCGGGATGATCGGTATTGGTATCGCGACATACCCTTTGCTGGCAAATAGCCATACTACTCCATTTGGAATCATTTTGCTACTGATCAGCATGGTAGCCGTGTCGGCGGCAAGTGTTTATTATGCAAGTATCAAATGGGAATTGCCCAATCTGCTGATTAATGGTTGGCAGGTGTTCCTTGGCGGCGTTTTTTTGCTTCCTGCCACGATTTTGCTCGCCGATTTTTCCGCTACAACCTGGGATACACAATTTTGGGGATCAGTGATATGGTTGAGCCTTTCAGTATCCGTTTTGGGATTGATCTGCTGGTTCCATCTTTTGAGACTTGATACGGTAAAGGCCTCCTTATGGCTTTTTCTATGCCCCTTGTTTGGTTTTATATTTGCCTGGTGGCTTATGGATGAGCCAATTACAATCTATACAGTGATCGGCACTTTTCTCGTGGTAGGCGGATTGTATGCAGGGCAGCGCAAAAAATTAAACAGGAGCAACCAATAGCAGTCCTATCGATTGCTCCTCTTCTATTTAGTCAATTTCAATTTCTCCTTGTAAATACAACCTTGCCTGTCCCGAAATATTCACACGCTCAGCCGCAAGCTCACATTTGAGATATCCACCTCGTTTGGACAATTGTTTGGCTGTCATGACATTTTTGTCAAGCTTCTCTGCCCAATAAGGAATTAAAGTTGTGTGGGCTGAACCTGTAACCGGGTCTTCGTCAATTCCGGATTGTGGTGCAAAGAAACGGGATACGAAATCTACATCTTCACCGGCAGCCGTCACAATGATGCCGCGTGCCGGAATCGTGGAAAGCACGATAATGTCGAAGTCGAGGTTCTTAACATCTTCCTCCGAATCAACAACAACAAGGTAATCCGTTTTTCCTTTGTACACTTCCGCCAGATTGTTATTAATACTTTCCACCAATGCGGGAGGCGGAACAGCAATCTGATATTGATCAATAGGGAAATTTAATGTGAGCCAGTCATCTGCACGGGTGACAGTAAGTTCTCCGCTTCTCGTGAAAAAGCTGATCTGCTCTTTTTCTTCATTTTGTATATTGAAAATCACGTAGGCTGCTGCAAGCGTGGCATGGCCGCACAGATCGACTTCTATGGTTGGCGTAAACCAGCGCAAATCGAATCCAGACTCATTTTTTACATAAAAAGCTGTTTCCGCGAGGTTGTTTTCAGCCGCTATATGAAGCATAGTTTCGTCTGAAAGCCATTCGTTCAGAGGGATAACAGCAGCCGGATTTCCACAAAAAAGTTTATCTGTAAAAGCGTCGACGTGATAGATCGGTAATTTCATAAAGTAGTCACAGATGGTGGTACGTTTGTACCAAGGTATTAAAAATATTTCCTATTCAACGATGTCACACATCGGAAATTTTAAGATTCTTATTAGAAAGAGATAAAAAACGCACCTATTTCAACGTTTCCTGTTTTTCATTCTCAGATAAACGCCGTTAGTCCAACCGAATCCTTCCTGAATTTCATATTCTCCTCCGCCGGCAACCAGATTGGTATCCGAAACATTGTATTTCTCCAGTAATTTGCCGGAATGTTTGAACTCCTTATCTATTAACGTAAGCCATTCAGCGCTAAGTTCATTCGCAGTTCTATGGAAGTTGTAATTCCTCAGACCGCGGTAGGCGATCCACTGGAGCGGTGCCCATCCGTTTGGCGCGTCCCATTGCTGTCCCGATCTGATAAGGGTAGTGAGCAGCCCGCCTGATTTCAGGAAGTTGAGGCGTATGTAAGCCCGAATGGAGTGAGACTGCGCTTTATTGGCTAGTTTGAAAAAAAGAGGAAATGTACCAGCCAGTGTGATGGCACTTGTATATTTTTTTCTTTTGAAATCGTAATCCATATAATAGTTACGCAATCCATCCCAAAAGTAGGTTTGAATTGCATCGCAACGATCTTTGGCTAATTGCACATATTTATAATGCAGGTCAAACTGATCGTTTAGGAAATAAGCTTCCGCCAGCGTCTTTTCCAGATTATACATCAGACAGTTCAGGTCTACCGGTAATATATCTGTTGTATGGATAGATGCAAAATCCGTTTCGTCTTTAAACCATCTGCTACTGAAATCCCATCCCGATTCGGCGGCAGCACGTACATGTCTGTATAGATCTTCCCTGGATGTGCGGAATTTCTCTTCAGCTTCTTCAGCCAGTTCTACATCTTCGCCATAAGATTCGGGGCGCGGAGTGGCTTTGTCGTCCCAGTAACGGTTGAGTTTCACGCCGGAAGGCAAATTGACTACACGACGGTAGGCAGTGAAGGGCTCAGTCAGATTATCAGCACCATCCATCCAGTAGTCATATTCTTTCTGAAGCTGGTTCAGATAACGTTTCAGTACTTTCTTTCCTTCCATTTCACTATATAGATTGACCATAAGTGAAAAGAATGGAGGCTGAGACCGGCTCAGATAATACGTACGATTGGCTGTAGGAATGTAGCCCAGCGTATCAATCAGATAGGAAAAGTTATTGATCATACTTTCGATCAAATCGCCGCGTTTCGATTCTTTGAGTCCAAGCATGGTGAAATAGCTATCCCAATAGTAAATCTCCCTGAATCGTCCTCCAGGCACCACATACGCGTAAGGGAGCGGTATCAGCGACCCGCCTCGTTCCTGACTTTCAGGTTGACGCGTGAGCACGCTCCATAAACTTTGGATATGTGCCTCGGCATTATCACTTTTAACTGCCTCAAACTCCGGCTTGATTTCTGCCGCAAGCCGAAAGTGATCGTGAACGAAATCTTTGAGGTCGAAATCGGGACTACTCTTCTGTTGATAATATTGCTCTATAATCCAGACAGGATCCTCCAGGGGTATACAATCTGCAAATGTTTTGGAATCAGAGAAAATATGAGCATTCTGGACATCCCGGAAGAGATTGCCATACAAGTCTTCCGGTGAAATGTAAGATTGACCATAAGTAAAGGCCGGTGCGATAAATCCGTACACTATGCTGGTTTTAAAGGGTTCTTACAATAAATTGAAAGGTCAATAACGCAGAGTAGATTGACAATGTTGCCTACCCGCTGTAATTACAGCCTGCTCTTCGTATACTTATAATTCCGTGCCAAAAGCGCTATTTTACTTCCCGAAATATTAATTTCGAATGCTTTAGTGCACTTTCAATTAATTGAATTTCAATCCCTAAAATACCAGCTTCCGCATTTACGTCAATCTTTTCAGAATCGTCTGTCGGTTTGTGGTAATCGTCATGTCCTCCGGTATGAAAAAATAGTACGGGAATCTGTTTTGCATAGAAAGATCCGTGGTCAGAGCCGCCGCTACCAGCGTTATCTGTAAAGAACTTTGTTTCGCTTTTTACGTCCTTGAAAACTTCCGGCCATTCTGTGGCAGTTCCGTATCCGCCAATTCCCACACCGCGCGCCGGATCGTACCTGCCGATCATATCCATATTGG
>DASYHR010000492.1:0-1892 GCA_035998385.1 Dyadobacter sp.
CCGTGGCAGCATCATCCTGCCATTTCAAAATACTCACAGCATCTGTGATTGTCATCGACGTGACGGCCTTCACAAATATTGGTTTGGATTTTTTTGCTGCATCTTCCGCTGCTCTATTCAACGACAGGGTAAATTTATCAACCTCTTTTCCTAATCCCATCTTGCGAAGTGTCTCAGCTACTTTTTGTGCTTCAGGAGGTATGGCTAATTTGATAAGTTCATTTTTGAAAAAACCATCCGTCTTTGATGCAGATGCAGATCCGTTACTCACGCCTACATTCAAGGCCTCTTTGAGACCCGCAGCAATGTCGCCTTCACTCAAAACACCCGACGACGATTGTACCCGTTCTAAAACTTTGCCAAGTTTGGTTTTGAACTGAGCTTCTGACGCACAGCTCGTGAAAACCAGTAACATGGCCGTAATTATCCAATTTTGCTTCATTCCAGTTTAAGTTCGTTAATATCTAACCTCTTTTCAAACGTAATCAATAACGATTAATTTTACTTATTTTTGGGAAAATATACGCCTAATTTCAACCTGTTTCTGTTCTATGAATCCCATTATAAGGGCTGAGATCTTAACGATCGGAGATGAAATACTTTTCGGACAAATTATAGATACCAATACACAATGGATTGGTGCTGAACTCACAGGCATCGGTATCAGGACTGTACGTAAGACGTCTGTAGGTGATTTGAAGAACGATATTATCGCAGCCTTTACGGATGCCGGTAAGCGCGCGGATGTTGTGATTGTTACAGGCGGACTAGGCCCTACCAAAGATGATATAACCAAGTATGCTTTTTGTGAATATTTCGGAAGCACACTCAAAATGAATGAAGATGCGCTGGAACTTGTCACTGCTTTTTTTGCAAAAAGAGGCCGGGCAATGACAGAACTGAATATACAGCAGGCTGCTCTTCCTGATAACTGTACCTACGTTCCGAATCAATGGGGAACAGCACCAGGCATGTGGTTTGAAAAAGACGGCGTGGTGTATGTTTCTTTGCCGGGCGTTCCTTACGAAATGAAAAGTCTGATGGAATTTGAGATACTGCCCAGGCTTAAACAGAGATTTATTCTCAACATCATTCAACATAAATCAATAAGGACAATAGGTATAGGAGAATCCTTTCTTGCTGAGAAAATTGCCGCGTGGGAAAGTGCTTTGCCGGATCATATCAGACTTGCCTATCTCCCTCATTTTGGTCAGGTTAAGTTACGTCTGACCGGTACGGGCGCGAAAGCAGATGTCTTGAATGCGCAATTGCTTGAACAGGTTGAGTTAGTCAAACCCATTATCAGTGAATTTATTTTCGGTTATGATCAGGATGAACTCGAATCTGTAATTGCCGCGTTGTTACTTAAACAGCAGGCAACGGTCAGCACTGCTGAAAGCTGTACGGGTGGTTTTGTTTCTCACAGACTAACAAGTCTACCAGGATCATCTGCTTATTTTCAGGGAGCTATAGTGAGTTATAGCAATGAGCTTAAAATGAAGTTACTCGGTGTGTCAACTGAAACACTGTCACAACATGGAGCAGTAAGTGAGCAGACGGCAAGAGAAATGGCTGAAGGCGCCCGGAAAAGGCTCGGAACAACCTACGCTGTTGCGACTACCGGCATTGCTGGTCCGGATGGCGGAAGCGAGGAAAAGCCGGTGGGAACCGTGTGGATTGCCTGCGCTACACCTACAGAAACCTTTACTCAGCTATTGAAACTGGCTAATATCAGAAGCATCAATATTGAAATGACTTCAACTTACGCCCTGAATTTGCTGAGAAAATCGATTCTGAAGTCGGAAGAGATTTAGCTTGGATTTGTTGTTTTGACAAAGATTCCGGGGTAATTTCGATTTAAATCTCTTATTTGCGAAACTAACTTTACCGCC
>DASYHR010000501.1:0-6191 GCA_035998385.1 Dyadobacter sp.
CTGTGCATATTTCTTTTGGTACAGATATGATTTACCGAGCAGTGCAATAGCGGCACCTTTGGTAACTCTGCCCAGGTCTGCCCCGCTTGTATATACGGCGGGTAAGCCGGCAATTGCGCTGTTCAAATCAACTTCGATCTGTTTCCAGACGTCCTCAGTATTCGCTCTGGTGAGATAAAACTCGCTGTTACCTCCATAGTCTTTACGAATAGGCACTCTTCCCCACAAGGTCACCAAAAGAAATTCAGCGTATGCTTTTAAAAAATAAGCCTCAGATGTATACTGTGCCAGTTTGGTCTTTTCTGCGTCTGTGGCCGGCGTCATCTTTGATGCCTTGTCTATAACCAGGTTGGCCCGGAAGGTCACCTTGTATGCCGTAGACCACAGGTCACTGATCTGTGCATGACTTGCCGCGTAACTGTAGTCGTGAAGCTGCAAAACATCCCCTAACAAAGGTGCATCCGCTTCGGCCTCATTGCCAGTGAGATCCATCAGATAATAAAAGTCCCTTGAATACAATCCTTTATAAAGCATCAATCCGTAAGTGGCTGTTACTGCTTCAGAGATTGTGGCCTGGGTTGTAAAGTAAGTGTCATCATTATAACTGGATTGGTTTTTGACGTTTTCCAGTGTGTTGTCGCAACCGGCTACAGCCAGGCAGGCTAGTGTTCCGAGCGAGAGTATATGCTTTTTCATATGACCAGAATAATTGAATGAAAGAAATTAAAACCCAACCTGAACGCCTAAAAGGAAAGTCCTCGGCTGTGGATATTGACCAGTGTCCACCCCTTTCGTGAAAATGAACGACTTGGCATCATTCGCACTTGCGCTCACTTCAGGATCATACCCTTTGTACTTAGTTAGTGTAAGAAGGTTCATTGCTGTTGCATACACCCTGAAACTTGAGAAGATCTTTGTGTTGCCTGTATTCAGCAAAGTTTTAGGAAGCGAGAAACCTACTGTCAGATTACGAAGGCGCATGAAGGATCCGTTTTCAAGGAACCTATCAGAAGCGCGAAGATTCGAAGGAGTATTCTGTCCGGATCTGGGCATGTCAGTGATGTCTCCGTCTTTTTTCCAGGCTTCCAGCACCGCCGTTGAAGAGTTGAAAGGACGTGTGGTTCCCTCAGTCCAGTAACGAAGGGCATTGTATACCTTTACATCTCCGATTCCTGCAAGTCCCATCGACATATCCCATGCCTTGTAGGCCAGATTTACCGAACCTCCATAAGTCCATACCGGAATCGCCGCACCCAAAAATGTCTGATCCGCGTCTGTGATCTGGCCATCACCATTCAAATCCTGGTAGACGATATCACCTGCTTTCAGACCGTCCTGATACGATTTAAAACCTTTGGCAATTGCCTGCTCGTTGTATCTTGTTACATCGGCTGTACTGGCAACAACGTGATCAACCTTAAATCCATAGAACGAACCGATAGCTGCACCCACATCCGTTTTAGTCATATTGATGCCCCCGTTTGTAGCTCCGCTCACGATTGGTGAACCACTACCCATCGACACAACATTATTCTTGTTGTAACCTGTGTTCGCAGATATGCTGTAGCTAAAATCACCTGCCTGACCTGCATATGAAACGGCTGCTTCAAAACCCTTGTTGACAGCATTTGCCGCATTTTGTACCATACTTGCATCGTTGTAAACATCACCCAGACCTGTGGAAATCGGCAGCTTTACATCCAGTAACAAATCCTTGCTGTCACGTTTGTAGTAATCGATGCTTACCTGAAGTTTATTTCGCAGAAGACCAAAGTCTACACCAAAGTCAATCTGTGTGGTTTCCTCCCATTTAAGGAATGGGTTAGGAACCCGGGTAACGGTTGCACCCTGCTGAAATGCTTTGCTTTCGCCGAAAGAGTACACGATGTTATTGTTACCATAACCGCGGTAAACCGTCGGGTCTGTCAGGAACAGCCCGATGTTGGCATTCCCTGTGATACCCCAGCTCGCCCGTAATTTCAGATCAGAAACAGCCGTTACACTTTTCATAAATTCCTCGTTGATCAGCTTCCAGGCAACTCCGACTGACGGAAAGTTTCCTTTTCTGAAGGCCTGCCCAAATGCCGGATTGATATCCTGGCGTAGCGATGCATTGACCAGATACCGGTCATTGAAGCCATAAGTAACTCTGCTAAAATAAGAGCGCGATGCATAAATACTTGAACTTGCGCTTGTAATGCTGTTGGACTTAGAAACGCCGATTTGTTTGATCAGATCGTTGGTGAAGCCTGATCCTGTCAGGTTGACCCCACGGCTCCGGTTACCTTCGTTGTAGGTATTGCCCACCATCACCGAAAAATCATGACGGCCCAGTGATTTCGAATACGTAAGGATGTTTTCGATGATCGGCGAAACACTGAAAGAATAGCTCTCGTCAATCTTACGATCTGTTTTCAGATTTCCATTTAAATATTCCCCGGTATAGTTATAGCTGTTGCTGTTTGCCAAACCGATGTTCGCTTGAGTCCTGAATTTAAGTCCGTTGAAAATATCAACCTCTCCCCAAAGCTGAAATAAATTGGAGAAACCTCTGGATAGTTTTTCAGTAAGATATATCCCCGGCAACGGGTTAAGTGCATCGTTCTGATCCAGGATCGTAGTCACCCGGCTGTAACCTCCCAAATTGGTTGGATCCATGGTCGGCGCGTAAGGCGGCATTCTCAAAGCTTCGACAAAGCTGGCGGCATTACCTGTACTGCGATTGTATTTGAAATTAATTGTTTGTCCGAGTCTTATTCTTTTTCCGATCTGTTCTTCAAGCTGCGCTCTCAGGTTGATGCGTTGGTAGCCGATATCCTTCATGATGCCATCCTGACTGGTATAGCCCGCTGAAAAGTTATACGTTGCTTTTTCACTTCCACCGGTAACATTGACGTGATGCTCGGTAATTTTCGCATTTCTGAATATCTCTTTTTGCCAGTCGGTACGTGTCACCAGTACTTCAGGCGTATTGAGTTTGTCAGGCATCTTGTTGCCCTGGGTTTCATTAATGTCTTTTACAAGCTGAACATATTGAGCTGCATCAAGCATATCAAGCTTTTTCCAGGGCTGAGCTACGCCCATGTAGCCGTTATAAGTGACTCTGGGTGTACCTGCCTTTCCTTTTTTGGTAGTGATCAGTACAACTCCGTTGGCTGCCGACGCCCCGTAGATTGCTACTGATGCTGCATCTTTAAGCACTGTGATATCCTGGATATCATAAGGACTTACTGAGTTGATATCGCCACCCTGAATTCCATCGATTACATAAAGCGGATCTGAATTAGTTAATGAGCCGACGCCACGAATAATAATCTTCGCGTTGGAACCCGGCAGTCCACTGGTGTTTACAATTTGTACACCTGCAATTTTACCCTGCAAAAGCTGCTGAGCTGAAGTGGCTGACACATCGCCAAATTCTTTACGCCCTACTACAGCAACTGATCCGGTCAGATCCTTCTTTTTCGCCGTTCCGTAGCCGATGACGACCACTTCTTCCAATGCTTTTGTGTCGACAACAAGTGAAACATCGACGGAAGAACGGTTACCTATAATCTCCTCTTTTGGAATGTAACCCACAAACGAAAATATCAGAACTGCATCCTGGCTTGCGCCGGTTATCTCATAATTACCTGAAATGTCCGTGCTCACACCGCGCTGTGAACCTTTCAGCACCACACTCACGCCAGGAAGACCGTCCCCGCGCTCATCTGTTACTTTGCCTTTGATTGAGATCTCTTCAGCACTGGATTTGCTGCTTTTCAGCATGGAAATTTCAGGTCTGACCGATGACTCTGCTGGCATACCTTGTGTTAAACTGGCACTTTCTATGGATGCAATCGCGGGCTCGGCTGAGCGCTTTTCAAACTTTGAGACAATCACATAAGCCTCTTTACCTGCTTTTTTGAAACGGAGATTGAACGGTTTCAAAAGATCGCCCAACTGCTTTTCCAGCTTGTTGCCGTCCTTGCGGAATTCGGCACCTGTCACTGAAATATTTTTCACTGTTTCCTCTTCGAACAATATACTCACCTGGTGTTGCTTGCCCAGATCGACCAAAAGATCTTTGAGGTTTTTGGCCCTGTTACGGCTTTCCGGATGCTGGGTTTGCACGGGAACGCGATGGCTGCTTGCAAGGGAGATACCTTGCGCCATACAAAGCTGCTGAACTGATAACATGGTCAGCACGATGCGTGTTTTTTGTAGAAATCTGCTACTCATGGTCTGGGTTTATTTCTGATTTTCTCAATTCAATGAATTCATTATGTTTGATTACCTCCAATTGAAGTAGTTCGGACAAGATCGCAAGCAGATCTTCAGCCTGTCTGGCTTTGTAAATTCCGCCGATACGATGTTTACCGAGAACGGGATCAAGTATACGTACATCCACCTTGAACCTTTCATTCATCTGCTCTACAGCCTCTGACAACATGGTGTTATCAAAATAGAACATGTCCTGTTTCCAGGCCACAAATGACGCGGGCGCTGATGGTGATGTGAGCGTGAAGGCACCATTTTCGGCTGTTGAAAATAAATTACCCGGCTTCATGTAAAGCTGTTTGCCTTCTGGAAGGCTCAGTTTAACTTTCCCCTTGGTAAGAAAAACCTTTGTCCCGCGCTTTCTGGAAAAGGCAACAAACTCAGTCCCCAATACTTCAATACTGTAGTTTTTGTCCATCTTCACGACGAACCGGCTGTCGTGAGCAGTATGTACTACTTTAAACTCTGCCTCTCCGTCAAGTACTACTTCTCTGTTACCCGAGCCGAATCCCAGCCGCGGTACACGCAGCTCCGAATTTGCGTTCAGCACAACATCAGTACCGTCAGAAAGTTGAAATGAGGAGGTCTGCCCGTTACCCGATTTCAATGATTTGTACATCAGTTCCTCTCTGAAAACGAATCCTGCCACCACCAAAAAACATGCAGCGGTTGCACTGTAGAACCACGGACGTCTCCACAGACTCACGACTTTTAGCGGCACATTCGATGACGGAGTGCTTGCACCGGCATTTTCATTACTCACAAGGGCCATATAGTCCGACAACGCATCTTCAAGCTTCGGAGCAAACTGAGGATGACGACTTTCCCACTCGTCAAGGTATTGATAATAGAGCTCTTCGTTCTGTGGGTCAGCCAGCCAGTCTTCTACCAGCTTTCGCTGAATCGATGTAGTCCTTCCTTCAAAAAAATCGAAGAGAACATCTTTAAACAGGGAATCTTTCATTTTATATTTTTTAGCTTTTACAGGCCTACTTATCTTATCAAATTCATTGCAAGACTGCCTTAGTTAAATACAGTGATGCAGCTTTTTATTTACAGGATACAGACAATTTGCATATCACTATCCCCACGTACTATTTTGAAATATTACTGCAAATACAACAGCAGACAAATAAACCAACTGTCTTTGAGCCCCGCCCGGAGCCTTCCTATGGCGCGGGTAATTAGTGCCTCCACAGCCTTTGTGGACACCTGCAGTTCAGATGCTATCTCTTCGAGCGTTTTCCCTTCGACACGTTTGAGCAGGTAAGCACGTTTGCACTGCGGCGGCATTTGCTGTACGATCCGTTCGATTTGCTGATACAGTTCGTTGTACTGCAGAGCTTCGCAGGGATTAGGCGCGTGTGCAGCAAATGGCATGGTCTCTACCTCCACCGGCGAAGTCCTGTTCAGATCCCACTTGATATAGTTGTACGAGCGGTTTCTGACTGCCTTATACAAATAGGCACGGTAGGATGTGGAAATGATCTCGAAAGTCCGGCTTTGCCAGAATGCGGCAAAAACCTCAGATACAATATCCTCAGCAACCTCCTGGGAGTGTACAAACCTGATGGCGTGGTTACATAGATTTTTGTAGTACTTTCGAAACAGCAGCTCACACCCTTTCTCAGGGTCGGCACTAAAGGTTTCTTTGATCAGATATTCATCGTTGAGCATCACAGGCTGGGAGTCGGGAACAGACAAATTCCTGAGCTCAGTCGATTGGAGCGGAAGTTTTTGGGTAGAATCAAATGTCATAGCGTTTCATTAAGCCATTGTCGATATAACACAAAGACAAGTTGTAATGCCGCATCCCTATACTATAAATAATAAATTTTTTTCAATAAATAATTCAATTTTAAAATACATAACTATTTGATTTTCAGCTATACAAAAAATCCGGATCAGCGCTTGCTGATCCGGATAAAAAC
>DASYHR010000511.1:0-6471 GCA_035998385.1 Dyadobacter sp.
TGACGAGGAGAGATATCCATTTACTGTTGAGTGTCGCATTCCAAATGCCCTAAATCTCCATAATTTTTTCCAATAAATAAAGTAATAAAAGTTAGAGAGGGATTAGGAAAGGTGCGTCGGTATTGAGACTGATTTATAGAATTGAACAATTTAAAAAAACCATAGTAACTTCAAATTTTATAACCTTTACTCATCCCAATGCAAACTTCACCACTGCTGTCACAAAGGCTTGATTCGATAGATGTCATTCGTTCGGTAACGATGTTTCTAATGATTTTCGTAAATGATTTCTGGACACTGGAAAATGTGCCGGTGTGGCTTGAACATACCAGCGCGGACGCAGACGCGATGGGTTTTTCCGACATTATTTTTCCGGTCTTTCTTTTTATTGTCGGGCTGTCGTTACCCTTTGCCATCAACCATCGGGAAGCAAAAGGTGACAGCCGGATAGTCATATTAAAGCACATTTTTGAACGTACCTGTGCGTTGCTTCTGATGGGTATTTTCCTCGTTAATTTTGAGAATATACACCCGGAAGCGCTACTGATTTCCAAATATGTGTGGGAGATTCTGCTTATCGCTGCTTTTTTTCTGATTTGGAATGTATATCCTGAACAGCCCGACAAAAAGCCTCTTTACACTGCGCTGAAAATTGTTGGGTATGGGCTGCTGGCCTTTCTTGCGGCGATTTTTAAAGGTGGTTCAGCTGAAAATCCAGTCTGGATGCAGACCTATTGGTGGGGAATTCTGGGTCTGATCGGCTGGTCTTATCTGATTTCTTCATTGGTTTATCTGTATTTCAAACAAAGCCTGATGCTCATTTCATTATCCTGGCTGTCACTTGTTATCTTTAATCTGGCAGATTTTGCCGGTTGGCTTACAGCATTGGATGTAATCCGCGATACATTCTGGATAGTCGGGAGTGGGGCATTTCCAGCTTTCACCATGGCGGGTGTGGTTACGTCAATGCTCTATCTGAAATATGTAAAAACCGATCGAAAGTCGCTCTTTGTTGTCCTGCTGATTTGCCTGGGTGTGTGCAGTTTGTTGTATGGCTTTGGTACAAGACCTTTTTGGGGTATTTCAAAAATCCGTGCAACGCCTGCATGACTGGGGATTTGCTCAGGCATTGGCTTCATCTCTTTTGCACTCTTCTTCTGGTTGGTTGATATAGTGAAAATAAAGAAGTGGGCGTATATATTGAAGCCCGCAGGTGAAGCAACTTTAACATGTTACCTGCTTCCGTATATATGGTATGCCGCCGTTACAATTGTCGGTATAAGCCTTCCTCTGTATCTGAGAACGGGACTGATTGGATTGATAAAATCTGCATTATTTTCATTGTTAATTATTTTGCTGACAGGGGTGATCAACAGGTTTGGAGTGAAATTAAAGATATAATCATCGTTCAAGCTGACTGCCCTTTTTTATTTACTTTGAATACAAGTGGTAAATGCCGCAGATTTCGTCTTTAAAAGAAAGAGGTATTTCTAAACCAGGATCCAAAAATGAATTCAAGAAGGAATTTTGTAAAAACAACAATAGCGACCGTCGCGGCGGGAAGTGCAATAAGTTTGTCAGATATACACAGCGCTTTAGCAAAAAGTAATCAGGAGGATTTATTCAAACTCGGAATAGCCGGTTACAGCTTCGTGCATTTCAAACTGGATGAAGCGTTGGCCATGATGAAAAAAACGGACGTGCGCTATCTCTGCATTAAAGATTTTCATTTACCCTATAAAAGTACTGCAGAAGAAATCGCGGCATTTCATGAGAAGCTGAAGCAGTCGAATGTGACGGGATATGCAGTTGGACCGATTTACGTGAAGAGCACCGCGGAAATAGATAATGCTTTCGATTACGCGAAAAGGGTGGGCGTGAAGCTGATTGTCGGTATTCCAAACCCGGAGGACTTGCCTTACCTGGAAAAGAAGGTGAAAGAGCATGATATACGATTTGCAATCCATAACCATGGACCGGAAGACAAGTTGTATCCTAACGCGATGGTAATTCATAACCTTATCAAGAACCTTGATCCAGGAGTGGGTATTTGCTTTGATATGGGCCACGATACCAGAGACGGCCAGAATGCGGTGGCTGATTTGGGTAAGTATAGCAAAAGAATATTTGATATACATCTCAAAAACGTTACATCAGCCACCAAAGAGGGTACTACCTGCGAGCTTGGGCGCGGAGTAATTGATATTCCTGCCTTTGTGAAAATGCTCAGGAAGGTGAAGTACTCCGGATCATGCAGTCTTGAATATGAGAAAGATATGAAGGAGCCCCTTGCCGGTATAGCCGAGTCCGTTGGTTATTTCAGAGGAGTTTGTACGGCAAGCCAAAGTTAAAAAAGTGGTTTGGCGTGTAGTTATATCCTATTTTTGCAATCACTGGCATTAGAAGGTACCCCCTGATGCCCCTATTTTTTGATCTTTTAGAAACATAACAACTGATAATGATGCTTAGCACCACGCCATTTGATAAGACCGCGGCTTACAAAAAGCTGAAAACACATCATAAAACCATTTCTCAAAAAGACATAAAGACATTTTTCGAGGAGGATCCGGACCGTTTCAAGAAATTCTCGATACGCATGGGCGATATCGTGCTCGACTATTCCAAAAACAGAATCAATTCGCGTACCCGTTCGTACCTCGTTCAGCTAGCTGAAGAATCAGGTCTGGCAGATGCGATTGAGCAGATGTTTACCGGTGGGAAAATCAATGCAACTGAGGGACGCGCTGTGCTTCATACTGCTTTGAGAAACCGGTCGAATAC
The DNA here is from genome assembly GCA_035998385.1 of Dyadobacter sp. Taxonomy (GTDB): domain Bacteria; phylum Bacteroidota; class Bacteroidia; order Cytophagales; family Spirosomataceae; genus Dyadobacter. Next base: position 2,782 of record DASYHR010000511.1, read on the forward strand.
ACCTGTAGAAGTGGATGGAAAAGACGTAATGCCTGATGTGAATGAGGTGCTCGACAAAATGAAAGATTTCTCGGGACGCGTTCGCTCGGGAAGCTGGAAAGGTTACACAGGGAAAGAGATCAGTGATATCGTCAATATTGGTATCGGCGGTAGCGACCTTGGTCCGGTGATGGTGACTGAAGCGCTCAAAGCCTATGGCAAAAAAGGATTAAATGTGCATTTCGTGTCCAATGTGGACGGTACTCATATTGCTGAAACGTTGAAGCCGCTTAACCCGGAAACAACGCTATTCATGATTGCTTCAAAAACTTTCACAACGCAGGAAACGATGGCAAATGCCATGTCCGCGCGTGACTGGTTTTTGGAACAGGCACAGGATCAGGAGCAAGTGAAAAAGCACTTTGTTGCCATCTCGACCAATCGCACAGAGGTTGAGAAATTCGGGATTGATCCTGAAAATATGTTTGGATTCTGGGACTGGGTTGGCGGTCGATACTCACTATGGTCGGCGATCGGACTTTCAATTGCCTGCTTCGTCGGATTCCAGAACTTCGAGCAACTTCTTGCAGGAGCGCACGATATGGACAAACACTTCCGTACAACCAAATTCGAACGGAATATCCCTGTAATTCTGGCACTTTTGGGTGTTTGGTATAACAACTTCTTCAATGCACAATCTCATGGAATTTTGCCTTATGACCAATACATGCACCGTTTCGCAGCCTATTTCCAACAGGGAGATATGGAAAGCAATGGTAAATATGTCGGTCGTGACGGACAGCCTGTTGACTACCAGACAGGGCCGGTAATCTGGGGTGAGCCTGGAACAAACGGTCAGCACGCGTTTTATCAGTTGATTCACCAGGGAACGAAGTTGATTCCTTGCGACTTTATTGCACCGGCAACAAGCCACAATCCGATTGGCGATCACCACAAAATGTTGCTGTCTAATTTCTTTGCGCAGACAGAGGCGCTTATGAATGGCAAAACGTATGATCAGGCGAAAGAAGAACTGGTAGCAGCCGGAAAGAATAAAGAAGAGATTGATTTTCTCACTCCCTTCAAAGTGTTTACAGGCAACAGACCAACAAATTCGATATTGGTAAAAAAGATCACGCCGAAAGTACTCGGAAGTCTGATCGCCATGTACGAACACAAAATATTCGTTCAGGGTATCATCTGGAATATTTTCAGTTTTGATCAGTGGGGCGTGGAGCTAGGAAAGCAACTTGCCAACAATATCTATCCTGAACTTCAGAATGACTGGCCGGTTACCAGTCACGACAGCTCAACCAATGGTTTGATCAATCAGTACAAGCGCTGGAGATAACGATCAATAATCAGGATTTTGAAGTAATAACCCAATAGCACACCAACAGCATCTGCCAGCGCATCCCACCAGTCGAAGGTGCGATCGAATGGCAGAAGCTGTTGGTAAAATTCAAGTCCGATACCGTAAGCAACCCCAATCACTACATAAAGCAGCGCATTTCTTCTTGTTGCCATAAGCCAGAGCACGATCCACACACCGAAGAGACCTGCATGCACCAACTTATCAAATCCTATCACAGGGGCTGAAGGGATGCTTTTGCCGGGAATGGTACAAGCCACAAGGATGCATAGTGTCCACAACCAGGCCATCCATTTTGTTTCAGTAAAAAGTTTGATCAATCTGTTGAGCATAGGTACGATAATTATAAAATTTCAGGTTGTAAATATAACAGCGTTCAATGTTACATTCTGTGGTTTGACGCGCCATTCGATTGGTTATATGCGACACTAACCCTTTGTTCCTACCGAAACTTGAAATACTTCTATCAGAATTATGAATGATTTAAATTCCAGAGTGCTTTTGATTGACGATCACCAGATCGTACTGGACAGCCTTTCTCTACTACTTTCCTCATTTGAAGGCTTGAGCATTGCCGGAGCTTACACCGACGGGCGTCAGGCGTTGCAGTATTACAAGGAATACGGAGCAGATATTGTGATCACCGACATGCGCATGCCGGAATTTTCAGGCGTGGAGGTTTGTGAAGCAATTCGCAGATACGATCCAGAGGTAAAGGTGATTATGCTAACCATGGTTGAAGACGTAAAGCAGATTCGGGAAGCAATTAAGGCAGGGGTAAACGGATATGTACTCAAAATGGCTGACGCTGATGAGCTCTCGCTGGCCATAAGAACGGTGCTCGACGGCCGCCGTTACTACAGCGATGATGTGGTGATTGAACTTGCTGTAGGCAAAGACGAAAGCCTTACCACCAAGCCGGGGACATTTGCCAAACTTACACTTCGTGAGCTGGAAATATTAAGACTGGTGGGGAAGGAAATGTCAACCAATGAAATTGCTGAAAAATTATTCATCAGTGTACCTACGGTAGAAACCCACAGACGAAATCTGATGCAGAAAATCGGAGCGAAAAGTGTTGTCGGAATGGTATTATTCGCAGTCAAACACGATTTGCTGGATTAATCCTGAAGGGGAATGTTGAATGTGTAGAGATACTCGGGATCGCTGGAAAGAGAGCCTTTTAATTTTTTTAAACTTTGTAAAAGTGCCAGATTCGGATTCGGGAATTCTCCATTCACGATTTTAATCGTAAGTTCGGAAGGGGAGATATTAAACGAAAGCGTACAATTACCAAGGTTGAAGGATTTTGTCACTTCTGAAAACAGCAGTTTATTAAAATTCAAAATCTCATGTCTTCTTTCTCCGGATATGGAGGTTGTATCGCTGGCCCGGAGATCTGCAAAATGATAAGAAACACCCGAGGGACGCAGGTATATGTCGGCATTTTTTCGGATGTAAGACCATAAGCTTTCTGTATTATCCTGCTCAGAATCCGTAATCCAGATCACCTCACTGATTTGATCTGATATCGTTCTGGAAGTATCTACAATTCGCTGCAAATAGGAATTGGTATCTTCTTTATTTGCCTGATGCATAGCCACCTGGCCCAACAATTTCAGACCAAATAGTTCAGACCCCAGACTGTCATTCATGTCTCTCGCAATACGCGCACGTTCCCTCTCAACGGAAATCCGCTTTTCTGCTTCGATTCTCTGCGCGCGTAACTGATGATGGAGATAGGCCCTTATCGTCATAAATGTCGCGCCGGTTATGACCAGACATAACAAAAGCAAGAACCACCATGTTTGCCAGAATGGAGGAGCGATTACGATCGATAACTTCTTCACCGTTGAAACCCAGTTGCCCCCAAGGTCTGATGCTTGCAGCTGAAATTCATAGTTGCCCGCCGGTAACCGGGCATACCTTACCTGATCAACGGTACCGGCATAAATGGTGTCTTTATCATATCCTTTCATAAAGTATCGGAAGCGATTTAGTCCGGCACTACGAAAATCTGTGGCTGTGAATCCCAATGTAAAAGTATTATCTGAGTAGGAGAGTTGTATCGTATCATTTGCAGTTAGGCGTAGACCGGAACGGCCATTTCCAGAGCCGTCGTGAATGAGATCGGTAAAATGTGCATGCACTTTATCCCTTCGTAAGCTAAGCAGTTGAGGTTTGATCCGATCGAGCCCGCGGGTACTTCCGAAATATAAGTCGCCGGATTTTGTGGCGAGTGAGGAGCGCGAGTTGTATTCACGGGGCGGTATTTCTTTAATAAATTCAAATTTTTCAGATTGAGGGTTAAATCTTGTTAAGCCTCGGTTTGTGCTGAG
>DASYHR010000301.1:0-1695 GCA_035998385.1 Dyadobacter sp.
GAAGGAGATACGTCCACTCAGCACCCTGAACCTATAAATAATCCAATAATTCTCTTCTTTGACAAGCCATCTACGGAAGTAAGAGACCAGATACCAAAATGGTCTTTTTGTTTTGGGCAAGCTCCGGTAGTCATAATCAATACGTCTGATTTGGAGCCACTTGATATATATCATGGTTACAAATTTGAATCAGATCATAATTATCTGCTAAAAAGTATTGATACAGATATAAATAATTTTTCACTAATAAACCTAACGCTAGGCCGGACTTGGAAGACCTTATATCAAAAACATTTTAAAAACGTTCCAAAGGTAGATAAATATTTATTAAGCAATATTATCGATGCAAGAAGGATTCTGATAGCTGTAGATGGGTACAACCTAGAACCTAAGATAGCCAATAGGCTTATAGGAAGGCTGCTATTTATCAGGTATTTGATAGATCGACATGTTGAGTTCAAAAATCAGAGCTATATTAAAGGAGAGTCAAAAGTTGACAGACAAAACAGTTTAAATAACTTAATTAAGGATAAGGAGTCTCTTTATAGTTTTTTCTGGTATCTAACAAATAAATATGAGGGAGATTTATTCCCTCTGTACGAAGAGATCGTAGATATAGAGACAGGAGAGCTTCAAGTGATCTATGATGAGAAATCATCAGTTAGCGACGAACATTTGGAAGTTTTGTATCATTTATTTTCGGGATCACATTTTTTTCATGATGGAGAGAGCCACAAAGGGTATTTGGTTCAACCATCATTATTTATGGTTTATGATTTTGAAGTTATTCCGGTTGAATTAATTAGTAATATCTATGAGAACTTTATAGGAAACAAAGAGGAAAATGATGATGTCAAGCTTGCGAAGTTCAGAAATAAAACAAAACAATTTGACATAAAAGCGTATTACACTCCACCGTTTATTGTAGACTATGTGCTTTCACAAACAGTAGTTCCTTTTCTTGAACGCAGCACTAATTCTGATTGCAGAGTACTTGATCCCGCATGTGGTTCGGGAATTTTTTTGGTGGAAACTTTACGAAAGATTGTTGAAAAGAAAATTAAAATTGGGGCAGGTACTGATAATGTTTTATCCAATAGCGAGTTGTGGAGACTTTTGAAGGAAAATATATTTGGTATTGACATAGATAGTGACGCCATAGAAATTACAATATTTTCTTTATATGTAACCTTAATGGACTATAAGACCCCTCGAGAAATCGAAGATTTCAAATTTGAAAAACTGAAAGGGGAAAATCTATTTGGCGGTTCGGAGTCTGATTTTTTTAATACTAATGCATTATTTAATACAAGACTTCAAAAGGATAAATATCTTGACTTTATAGTGGGGAATCCACCATGGGGAAAAGTTAAATCTTCTCGGTATGAAAGCTATATTCACACTCGTAATGAATTGGAGATTAGGGGACAGGTCAATATAGATTTGAATAAGATGCCATTAGTCCACCCGGAACTCCAGTTGGAGATTGGAAATAAGGAAATATCTCAGGCATTCTTGGTTAGAGTAAGTGATTTTGCATACAATCCCAATTTGAGAATTGGCTTAGTTGTTAGCGGCAAGTGTCTTTATAACTCGGACTCTACCAGTAAGAACTGGCGTGAATATTTTCTATCAAACTTTGTATTGGATCAGGTAATGGAACTATCCTGTGTAAATAACAAGATAGTTGGAGGT
>DASYHR010000655.1:0-1860 GCA_035998385.1 Dyadobacter sp.
GGGTGATGCGGTGGATAACATTCCGGGTATTCCGGGGGTTGGAGAAAAAACTGCGCAGAAACTGATCGCCGAATATGACACTATTGAAAATTTGCTTGCTCATGCAGCAGAGATCAAAGGAAAATTAGGAGAAAGAGTGCGGGAATTCGGTCACCAGGCCATACTCAGCAAACAACTGGCAACCATAGATATTAACGTTCCGGTACCATTTGATGCCGAAGACCTTACTGTATGCTCACCGAATACCGACAAAATTAACGCGTTGTTCGACGAACTGGAGTTCAAAACCCTTCGTCAGCGCGTACTGGGTACTACTCCCACACCAGTCGCAGCCCCGGCTTCTTCTCAACCGAAAGTTGCACCCAAAACAGGTCAAATGGATCTGTTCGGAAATCCTACAGAGGAAATCGGTCATCAGCCTGCTCTTGTGAGCGAGACTATCGCTGATACAGACGGCACTTACGACACGGACGGGGATACGGCTTTGCCGGCTTCTAAACGCACCATCGATAACACGTTTCACCGCTACCACACAGTAGACACGCCGGAGTTGATGGACAGTCTGGTTCATTACCTGAATCTGCAGGAGGCAATTTGTTTTGACACCGAGACTACATCATTGGATGCTGTTGGCGCAGAACTGGTTGGTATCTCATTCGCCTACACCCCAGGTGAAGCATTTTATATTCCTGTACCTGCCGATCAGGCTTTGGCACAGGAAATTGTGGAACGCTTCCGACCGGTATTTGAGAATAAATCCACTGAGAAAATTGGGCAGAATATCAAATATGACCTGCTCGTGCTGAAAAATTATGGTATTGATGTAAAGGGAAAGCTCAGCGATACCATGCTGGCGCACTACCTTCTTCAGCCTGACAAAAGACATGGAATGGATATCCTTTCTGAGTCTTATCTTAACTACGAGCCTGTTTCGATTACTTCGCTGATCGGCAAAAAAGGCGTAAAACAGAGTACCATGCGGGATGTCGGTATTCCCGAGATTACGCAATATGCCGGTGAAGACGCAGATATCACACTGCAGCTCCATCATATTTTCTCCAAACAATTACCGAAGGCGCAGGCACAAACGCTCTATCGGGACGTGGAAATGCCTCTGGTGAGAGTACTTGCGGGCATGGAAAGTACAGGGGTAAGATTGAACATAGGTGCCCTGAATGAAATGTCGGATGTGCTGGAAAATGACATCCGTCAAACCGAATCAGAGATTTTCGAGATTGCAGGACAACCATTCAATATCAGTTCACCAAAACAGCTGGGTGAAATTCTGTTTGACCAAATGAAGCTGATCGCCAAACCAAAAAAAACTAAAACCGGCCAGTATGCAACGGGTGAAGAAATTCTTTCCGAGCTTGAGAATGATCACGCTATTGCCCGTAAAATACTTGATTACAGAGAATTACAGAAATTAAAATCAACCTACGTAGATGCTCTGCCGACGCTGGTGAATCCACGAACGGGAAGAATACATACATCTTACAACCAGGCTGTGGCAGCTACGGGTCGTTTAAGCTCAACCAATCCCAACCTTCAGAATATTCCTATCCGTACACCGCGCGGCAGGGAAATCAGGAAGGCTTTTGTACCAGATACCGATGATTTTCAGATATTATCCGCCGACTATTCTCAGATTGAGCTAAGAATCATGGCGGCGTTCAGCAAGGACGTAAGTATGATTGAGGCATTTAATCAGGGACGCGACATCCACGCCACCACTGCCAGCAAAGTGTTTGGGGTGCCACTGGAAGAAGTAACATCCGACATGCGCAGAAAATCCAAAATGGTCAACTTTGGTATCATCTACGGTATATCTGCTTTTGGTTTGAGTCAGCGGCTTTCAAT
>DASYHR010000674.1:0-1539 GCA_035998385.1 Dyadobacter sp.
TTTTCGTAATCACTGAGTTGTTTTCCGGCTTTTCTGCGGGTTGCTTGCTGAGCACTGGCCAGATAGCTGTGGGGATTGCTGGTTGTACCGTCAAACCTGTTCAGAATATTTCCTTCCGTATCTACAAAAAGAGAAACCAGCGGCCTTTCAATTCCGAATCTTTTTGCAAGATTTTTTCCATTTCCTGACGCAAAGTCAGTTTGTATGGACAGGAAGTTGCTATCAAATTCTTTCTTTAACAAAGGTGAGCTGAATCCCTTATTTGCTACCTCATTACACTGTTCGCAGTCACTGCCGGAAAAGTGAATAAAAAGCAACTTTTTGTCTTTTTTTGCTGATTTGGAGAGTTGTTCCCAACTGGTGGTGCTATCGGTAAATGAAATCTGGGCACTGGATTGAAATGCGACAAACAGGGCTGCGACCCATAGTAATTTTTTCATAAGTACTGCGGTAAGGGTTGATCAGATCACAAAGTACAATGTTCATTTAAATTATTTCAAAATCGTATTCAAACTTTCTTCAATTTAATACTGAGATAATTTCCAGACTGAAACCTGAAGTTTATTCTGATTGAACGAATGATGCGTCTTTCCGCATTGAATAATAGATATTTGATAAAGATAAATTTTCGTTGTCAAAATACTTTTAGTATATATAGTGCTGATTAAGATCAGATTAGTATATATTTAAATTGAATTTTGTTTATTAAATTTTCATTCAATTGCCTGTGTATATCGAATAAATTCGACAACAATTTGTATATTGGCGCCGTACCAGATTGTACCAGTATGCAATTTTTCTTTAGAGATTTGATATCAGAAATTCAGCGACGTTGGCCGGATTTTGATGTGAAGGAATATAAAAACCAGGACGATACCAGCGAAGAAATCCGGCTGGTCATCAATAGCCAACCGGCGAAAGCACTGCAGCTATGTTATTGGAATAGCAAGTTTGTTCAGGTTGATATTTTACCGGAGTATTTTCCGGAAGAAAACGAGGATTACCATCTCTACATACAATTCAAGAATAAAGGGCATTTTTTTACCAACCATGGCGGTAACTGTTTCATCTTTCAGTTAACAGATCAGGACACCCTGGAGGGGGAGGATGCTTATGACAAACATCCTGATCCGGTAAAAATTTATTCGAAGCAGCAGTTTACGGACATGATTCTGCAGGCCATCGCACGTAACCCTAATTGAACCTTTGCCGAAACTCTACAGGTGAGACAAGAGTTTTCTTTTTAAATAAAGTGCTGAATGATTGAGCATGCTCAAATCCGAGCGCGAAGGCTATTTCACCAACAGAAAGGTTGGTTGTAGATAATTGTTCTTTCGCTTTGGAAATAAGCTTTTCATGGATGTGTTGTTGGGTATTCTGCCCGGTGTGAATTCTCAGCAGATCACTGAGGTAGTTGGGCGAAAGATTCATTTGTTCAGCGATTTGTTGAACGGAAAGCAATCCTTTTTCTGACGGTGCATTTGAATCAAAATACTTGTCTACCAACTGTTCGAATTTGATGAGAATCTGGTGGTTCAG
>DASYHR010000710.1:0-1838 GCA_035998385.1 Dyadobacter sp.
CTGCGATTACACAGAGGAAAATTACGAAAAAGGCAGGTAGCCACGGGTAACCCTTCATTTTAAACCCCGTATGAAGGTCGGGATTGCCGGCTTTTCGTCTGAATACGAACAGGGTAGCAGCTGAACTGGCAAGGGCGATACTGTCAACCGACATGACATAGTTAACGATTTGCTCGAAAGTATCGAGCATCAGTAACGAAAGTAGCGTCGTGATAATTAGAAATGTCAGCGCAAACTCCTGCACCTGAGTTTTAGAATTTACCTTTTTGAATACTCCGGGCAATATACGGTCGTCCGCCATGGCGTAGTATACCCTGGGAAGCGATAACATCGTTGCATTGATGAAGCCAAGTACGGAGAGAAATATAGCAATTGAAAAGAAAATTTCACCTCCAGATCCGAATAAAGCCTTTGCCGTATCCGCTGCAATCAGATTTGATGATTTCAATCCTTCAAAACCCAACACTTTATAATAGGCATAATTGATACACATGTACAGTGCGATGATCAGGAACATACCCAGCAAAATGCCTCTTGGGGTATTTTTTACAGGGTTTTTAATATCTGCACCGAAGTTCAGCGTCTGCTGGTAGCCGCCAAATGTGTAAAAAACGGCGATAAGACTTGCACCAAAGGCGGCAAGCCATCCGCCGGATTGAACCGGGACGACTACTTCTTCCGTGGAATGACTGGTTGCGAAGAATATTCCCGTACACAACACCAGCATCATCACGATTTTGAGTGAGCTCAACAGGTTTTGTATGCGCGAGCCGGATTTAATACCCAGCATATTAACGGTGTAGAAAAACAGCAATGTAACTACCGCTGTTCCCTGGATGCCTATTCTGGTATGCAGCGCGTCGGGCAAAAGCGGATTGATATATTCCGATCCGATGAGTGCTACACCAGCCATGCCCGCACCGTAGGTAAGCACAATCACCCAGTTGATCATGAACGAATAGACCGGGTGAAATGCAGTTGATATCAATTTATAAAAGCCGCCGGGGAAGTGATGACGGGAACCGATTTCAGCAAATACCAATGCGCCAATCAAACTTACAATTCCACCCGCAGCCCATGCCAGAAAAAACACATCCTCACTTCCAGCCTGGCGTGCTACGATGGCCGGAGTCCGAAAGATACCTATGCCAATTACCAGACTAACGACAATCATCCCGAGATCGAAAATTCCAATTTGCGGACGAATATTGTTGCTTGGTTCGGTCATGGTTACGGATTTAGGTTTGGCTTTTCAAGATAGGGAATAATCAGTCTTCATCGTCATCCAGGTGCACCTCATTCGGAATCTGATATGTTTTCAAATACGCCTTTAACTGCGACGGCGTTTTCCATTGTTTTAAAACGAGTTTTATATTCTTGATCTCGGATTTCATCTCGTTCACGTTGGAATTGAACTTAACGACCGCTGTGATGTAAGAATTGATATGCTGATACGGAAGACCGCAAAGCGCCGAAATCTCCTTTTGTACCACTTCCTTTTTTGCTTCCAGGTCAGCGATTTGCAGAGATAACACCTTGTTATAGTAATTCAACTGGTTCTTTGTCAGTTTTTCGAGGTGATCCTCTCCAATCTGGTCAAATTCGATTTGGAGTTTCAGTAAGGCCATCAGATCGTTCTGCTGATAAGCCACGGTTACGCGTTGCATAATTTCGGTTTTGCGAACCTTTTCTGCCTCATCAAACTCCCTGTCAGGGTGAAACGCTTTCACCAGATCCATATATACCGTCCTCACTGATTTGGTCGTTTTTTGCTGATCAAGTTGCTGTTTGGCTTTTTGAATTCGTGCCTGAATTTTATCTGCTCTTCTTTCCTCCTT
>DASYHR010000711.1:0-6896 GCA_035998385.1 Dyadobacter sp.
GGGGTATTTGACTTTTCGCCTCTTTGCCAGATAAACAAACAGGACAGCGAGTAAGGTAAATCCTATACCAACTATGGTTTCAGAAAATCCCCATTTTTTTCGCAAAAGTTCAATCCACTTCTCATCAATTACCAATGCGCCAAATGCAAGTAAGCCACATGAAATAGCTGATATGAGCGCGTATACTGTGATCGCATCAATATTGGAATTTCTAACTGTTACAGTGGATCGTAACGAATTGGCCAGCTCGGGAGAAATCACATTGCCTTGTTCCCAGGAGCTGATAGCCTTATCCACCACAGCAGCATCTTTTTTATCCAGTTCCATTCGAGTAAACTTAAGTCGTCTTTCGACCGGCAATATATTCATACCAATGCAGCTTCCAGGCATAAAATAATTTGCTTGTGTGCCGCCGGATACAAAATTTGGAACGTCGTAAAACGTAAAAGCCTGACTTAGAAGGCCAGGCTTTTACTGAAAACAGATCTCAATCTGACTACTTTTTCAATCCGGATAGGAATTCCACCACATCACGAATTTCGCGTTTGGTCATGATGTGCCCCATCGGCGGCATGCTTGACGGTACGTTGTCGCGTTTGGCAATACGAGCCATTGCAATTTTTAGTGGTTCTGCTTCGGAAGTCTTCAGGATGAGTTCATGATCATTTTCTGACGTTAGGATACCAGCTGCTGAAGAGCCATCTTTCAAAGTCAGAATAACCATTCCGTATCCCGGAGATATACGTGCACTCGGTTCTACAAGCGCTTGCAGTATTTGCTCCCTTGTAAGCACATTTCCGATATTTGATAAATTTGGTCCTACCTCACCGCCTTGTCCGCCGACAGAATGGCAACGAACGCATTCGGCAGCGGAGTTGGTCATGAAGTAACGACGACCCAGTTGCGGGTTTCCTCCGAACAAGGCATCCTGATAGTCAGCCACTGTTTCACCGGTTTTACGCAATGGAGCAAGTTTGGCAATCAAGGGCGCTGATTTGGTCGAATCAATCGCTTCACCCAGATCCAGTGCAAGACTTGGAGCAAGTTGCTTATCAGACATTCTCGTAATCAGTCCCGTGAATATCGACTCTGTTTTGCTGATCGGCAGGCTACCTAACACTTTCAGCAACTGCTGTTGTTCTTTTACACTTCCTTTTTCGAAAATAACTCCTGAAATATCTGTAAGTGCCTCTTTTGACATATTTACACTCCCAACCATACCAAGCGCAGCGGTACGAACATCTGCATCGTTGTCTGTCATTCCTTTTTTCATGACAGCCTCCATGTTGCTGTACTTGAGTCCGTTCAGCGCTATAAGCATGGCTGCGCGTACTTTCGGATTGTTACTGGTGTCAAAAATTTTGACAAGTGCATCATTGTTAGCGGATATCTCCAGATTGGTAAGCATCTGTGCAGTCGCAATGAGTATAGCCGGGTCCTGATCTGCCAATAAATCGGCCACTACAGGCTGTATTTTACTTTTTACAACGGCTGGATTTCTCTCAATCACACCACGGTAACGACCGTCCACACGATCCATCACAGAAGGACTCGCCCATGTACCCAAAGCCGCAAGTGCTTCTGCACGAACTTCTTTGTCGATGTTCTTCCTTTTCGTAAATGCAATCAGATCATCCAGTTGTTTGTCGCCTCCTACACGTAATGCTGCGTTGATGGCGCGGCGGAGCAGAGGCTCAGAAGTGAAACGGTCCTCATTGAGTATTGCTGCCAATGCAGGAAGAGCGGCTGTAATGGACAAATCATCATTGATTGCTCTGGCCGCCTCGGTTACAATATATTCGTCTTTGTCCTGAAGGAATATACTAACTTTATCATTTTTCAATCTTCTCAGTACCAACACCGCTGCAGTACGAAGCGATTTTTCAGGACTGCTGCTCAATGAGACCATGGCTTCCGCATTGCCTATGCGGGATAGTGCCAATACAGCTGCATGGCGGAGATACAAATCCTGATCGTTATTTTTCCTGATGAAATCCAACAACGGATTTACTGCTGTTTTTTCTTCAATTCTACCCAAAGCCTGCGCTGCGAAGAATTGCACGCGAGGGTTTTTACTGGCAAGCATCGGGATCAGCATAGGTCCTGCTTCAGCAATTTTCTCATCGCCCAATACTTTGGCAGCTTGTGCAGTGATTTCTTCATCAGCATCTTTTAACAATGCCAATAATGCGTTGCCATAAGCCTTGTCCGTTCGCGCAAGCTGCCCCGTTCCCCATATCCCGTGGACACGCGCGATCTGACTGCTGGTTTGTGTAATCGCCTTTTTGAGTGTTTCAGCACCTTTGGCACCACGTGTCGCCAGTTCGAATTGTGCTTTCAAACGAATACGCATATCCTCGTTCGACAACAATGAAAGCAATATATCTTCACTTTGTGCGGGGTAGTCGAGCTGGATCAGGCGCTTAGTTTCTGCACGAAGTTCTTTCAGGTCGTTTTTTTCACTGGTTACATCCAGTTTCCAAACCCGGCCGTAATTTTTCGTATCCCATCCATTGATCCAGTCTGCTACATATAGAGCGCCATCCGGACCGAAACGAATACCTGTCGGCAGAATTCCACTGAGGATATTTTGCTCTCCATCCAAAACAAATGAAGCTCCCTTGGCTTTTAAGCCGAACGACCAGATTGGCGAACGTGCAGGATTTCCGACGAATTCTACAAGGAAAAATTTATTCTTCCACTCTTTCCCCAACGCAGTTCCCGGATTGTATTGCATCCCGGTCGGACCGTTGTGGTAATTCTGGATCGGCGGAATGATGTACGCAGCCTGACCGTCCCAGCGAGGAACATACAGCTTTTCGTCCATCCATACTTTGTAATCATTGTTTTTAGGATCGGTATATTTACCGTATTGCCAGTTGGAACGCCAGCCGGCGTCGGAGCCCTCCACAACGTGCACCAGTCGCTCGCTTTCGCCCGGGTGGTCACCATCATTGTCTGAGCTGATCAGGTTACCGAATTCGTCAAAAACAAACTCGTGGGTGTTACGAAGTCCGTGGGCAAATATTTCGAAATGGCTGCCGTCCGGATTGGAACGGGCAATAATTCCTGAATTTGGATGCTCATGTTTTACGCCTTCGGCAGTGGTAATATTAGCACCAATATCTCCGATGTTCCAATATATTTTTCCGTCTGGTCCTTCAATCGGATTGGACATACCATGTCCGCCAAAGCCGATATGCACACCATAACCGTGGCTTATTGATGTTTTTTTATCGTAAATGCCATCATTGTTGGTGTCTTCAAATCTCCAGAGATCTGGTGCAATTGCTACAAAAGCATCTTTTGCACGTACCAGAATGCCTCCGGCCACATCAGAAACCTCTTCAAAAAAGTCATTGATGACACGCATGGATACATCCGCGATCCCGTCATTATCGGTGTCTTCCAGGCGCCAAACTTCATCTTTCTCCACTGCAAGATCTTTCCAGTCATGCGATCCATCACCGTTCAGGTCCTTCAACCAGCTGTTTTCTTTGCTTTTTTCCGGAGCAAAAGTGCTGCGCAGAAACGCCCTGCGGTCTTCTACAGTTTGCATGGCAATAGATGGTGTCATCCAGTTTCTATGCCCGCGGATGTCAAACTCGGAGTTTTTCTGACGGTTTGTTCTGTTGAGATAAACACGTCCAAGGTCATCGACTGTAATGGATACAGGATCAGGAGCCAGAGAATCTGAGGCCCATAAATCAAGCTGTAGCCCGTCAGCCACTTTGATTGCGGTTTTTTCGCGCGTCTCTTTTGCGCGGGCTTTGCCGGTTGCAGCATCCTCACGAATCACAAGTGCGTCAGCAGGGAGTTTGGTACTACCCGATGGCGTCATTTTCATACACGAAACAACGGCCAGAGCAACGAGTGTAGCAATGGATAAAGGTTTTTTGAGAATAGTTTTTGGGGTCATTGAGATTGACTTTTGAAAGAGCATGTCACACAGGTGTTTCCGCCTGAATCACGAAGATTTCATTTAAGAGCAGAAACAGGTCTCTATTTACTGTATCAATCTTAAATTGGCAACAAATCAGGAAGGGGGGCAGCGGTTCTTTTACTGAAATGTTGAAATATTGCAGTACCGGTATTGCGTAGTGTTCTCACTGCGCACTGAAATGTATTTTACCGTCTGTGACGGTAGGCTGTAGTAAAAAATGTATAAAGATTCACTATAATACCACTATCACAGGAAGTCAGTGACAAATATTGAAGAGGTAATGCAAGGTTGTCCGTAGTTTCAAAAACTACGTACTAAAATAGATTACCGTCTGTGACGGTAGGCATAGCAAGCGAAGTAATGTCTAGTACAACAGAACATAGAAAATTAAACTGTTACTTACCGTCACAGACGGTAAATTATTCATATTCGTAGTTTTGGAAACTACGAGTAACAGCGCTGCAAACGGTCCGGACAGCGATGGAGTCTGCTTGGAGCGCAGCGCGTTTTAAACTTGCGTGTTTGCTGGATGAGCAAAAGGTGGGAAATTGTTAGGCAGCATATCGAACCATATGAGAAAAACATAGCCGCCTAGCGACAGTTTGTAATGCACCCGTGAATACCGTCTTAGACGGTAAATTATTTTGATTCGTAGTTTTAAAACTACGAATAACGGCGTATCAATCTTAAATAGGCAACAAATCAGCAAGGAAGAGTCAGTAGTTCATTTACCGAAATGTTGAAGTCGGGAAGTACCGGCGCAGCACTGCAGATATCACGATCAGTACAAATTTTCACGTGTTTGCGGGAGGTATACACATAAACAACTCCGTTTTCCGGATAGATATGCCAAACGATCTTCACACTCGACTTGAAATATTCAGCCAGCTTGTCTTCCACTTTTATCGCGTCGTCGGTAGGGGAAACCACTTCTATGATAAACTCAGGAATCGGTTCGTCGTCCGAATCGACGGAATTATCAATCTGGCTTCCGCTAAAGTATGCCAGATCGGGTCGTCTCATTTGTATACCTGTGAGCATCACATCTTGCTCCATAATGAATGCTCCGCCTTTGTTAAACGAAACTGTTCCAAAAAACAGTTGCTGTAATCTTCTGATGATAACAAGATGTTTTTTCTTCATTTTCTCAAATCTGATTACTTCACCATCATTCCATTCGTATTTGAAGCCATCAGCAGGCTCCCATTGAAGAAATTCCTCAAAGGTTTTGGGAAGTGCGGGCGCAGATGGTTGAAGTATCATAATCTGATATTTAAGATGGTTGAATTTATAAAATATCTACAACAATTCAATCAGAGGCTTTACGCTTTTTGACAATTGACAAGCGTGATATCTTTTACATTAACAGGTCTGAAACCCCAATAACGAGTAGGCGTATCAGCCCTTTACAGGCTTCATGCGTCCATTTATCATTTATAAAAGTGCATAGAACGAAGCGATGTGTATCATTGAATTCTAAAAAATGTATAATTTGCCGGTTATCGGCAGTTCGCCTGATAATTTGTAACCAAAAATAGATAATGACTAACAACGATATCCTTAAAAAACTTCGCGTTGCCTTGCATTTACGTAATGACGAAATCATCCATATTTTGAGTCTGGTGGATTTTAAAGTGACAGCAAGTGAGCTTGGCGCACTTTTCAGAAAAGAGGGGCACGAAAATTATAAGCCTTGCGGAGATCAGTTACTTCGGAATTTTCTGAACGGCCTGATCATCCATATGAGAGGACCAGCTGAGGACGGTAAAAAGCATGAAGATTAATTATAGAAATTAAGCCCACTATACATCACGATAAAATGATTACTCAGGTTATTATAACCCTTGTCTTGGTTTTTTTGAACGGTTTTTTTGTAGCAGCAGAGTTTGCTATCGTTAAAATCCGGGCTTCTCAACTGGAACAAAAAGCACAGGATGGAAATGCAATGGCCATTTTATCCAAAAAAATTGTCGCCAATCTGGACGGCTATCTGGCAGCTACACAATTCGGAATAACCTTGGCTAGTCTGGGCTTGGGATGGATAGGGGAGCCTGTCGTTTCAAAAATGCTGATTGCCGGAATGGAGCTGGTAGGCATTACGCTGGACCCGGAATTGGCCCATCAAATCGCTTTGCCGGCTGCTTTTGCAATCATTACTGTGCTGCACATTGTGTTTGGTGAACTCGCTCCAAAGTCGATCGCTATACAACGTCCCGAGTCTACTACACTTTTCCTTTCCTATCCGTTGCACGGTTTTTATCTGGTCTTCAGGCCTGTGGTATGGTTACTGAACGGGATTGCTAATTTTATTCTGAAAGGAATTGGTATTACACCTACACACGGCAGTGAAGTGCATAGCAGTGATGAGTTGCGTTACCTGGTGCAGCAGCAAAAGGACAGCGGGATGATAGAAGCAGCTGATTATGATCTGATCAAAAATGCATTTAATTTCTCTGAAATTCTGGCCAGACAGGTGATGATTCCCCGTGGCCAGGTAGTGGGTGTTGATATCAATGATTTCGATGAGATCAAGCTGGAGAAGATTATTGAGGAAGGTTATTCCCGTATTCCTGTGTATGAGGACACACTGGATCAGATTGTGGGTGTACTACATCTGAAAGATCTGCTGCTTAAAATGAGACAGGGTAAAAGTATCGTTTTACAGGAGCTGATCCGGCCTATATCCATGGTGCATGAATCGAAACCAATTGGTGCGTTGTTGCGAGATTTTCAGGTGAACAGACAACAAATGGCGGTGATTGTGGATGAGTATGGCGGCGTAGACGGAATTGTGACGATGGAAGATATTTTGGAAGAGTTGGTGGGGGAAATTCAGGATGAGTATGATAACGAGACACCCATTATCAAAAATGACGTGGACAACTCCTTTATTGTATTGGGCTCTGCATCTATCACCGATCTGAATGATAAATTACCACATGACATCAGGAAG
>DASYHR010000724.1:0-3329 GCA_035998385.1 Dyadobacter sp.
CTGGTATTATAGTTGTACGAAGTAAAACAACTTTGTGAAATTGAGTCATTTTACATGAGAAAGGAATTCACACCCTAACTAATCACGCAAAGATACATTTTTACCCCAACATACATAATACTTACGTACAATCTTGGTCAATGCATCTATGGTAGGAATATCCGATGCAGCAGCAATATCAAGTAGCTTTCCGTTCTTCATTTTCACCTGAATAGGGTCCTGATCCTTTTCATAGGCATAATTGGTGGTTTCGCCTATAATCAGAAAATAGGGCAACTGGTCTTCAGACACGCCTTGATCCAGCAACTGCTGCCGTATCGGATCCAGCACAGAATCGTCGGGAGGGGTATCCAGAAAGAAAATTTTGAACAACTTCCGCTCTAACAGCATATTGCTCAGCCGTGCCAAAACAGGATCTGTATGTTTTCCCCAGCCTTTAATAGAAGCCCAGATATCGTTATCATCCAGACCATTGAATGCGGCCAGAAGATTAGACTCCATATTAAAATCGCTTAATGAGAAACGATGCTTCAAAAATCTTTGGAAGTCAGGAGTAGCGAACAGCACCTCACCTCTGTCGCTCAGTTCACGGGCGCGGTGAAGCACCTGTGTAAGCATAGCCTGCGCACTCAGCAATGTTTTGTGCAGATACACCTGCCAGTACATGAGTCTGCGTGCATGAAGAAAGTTTTCGATACTTAGCAACCCCTTTTCCTCGACAACCAGGTGGTCGCCGCTCAAGTCCAACATCTTAATCAACCTGTCTGCGCCAATCGAACCTTCAATGACACCCGTATAAAAACTGTCCCGTTTGAGGTAGTCCATCCGATCCATATCCAATTGACTGGAAATCATCTGGTGAAAGAATTTGCGTGGATAAGTGCCCTCGAACATCTGAATCGCCATATCAAGCTTTCCATTCATCTGGCGATTCAGCTCATTCATCATGACGAGCGTGACAGACTCGTGCGCAACACCCGGCATAAGCACACTTTCCAGCACATGTGAAAACGGACCGTGTCCCAGATCGTGCAAAAGAATTGCAGCCTGGGCAGCCTCCACTTCCTGCTCCCCTATCAAATGCCCCTTTTCCTGCAATGATTTCAAAGCCAGACTCATCAGATGCATGGCACCCAGAGCATGGTGAAAACGGGTATGTAAAGCACCGGGATACACCACATCGGCAAGTCCGAGTTGCTTGATACGCCTGAGTCTCTGAAAATAAGGATGTTCAACCAGATCGAAGAGCAGATCAGAAGAGATAGTTATAAATCCGTAAACAGGATCGTTGATGATTTTTCGTTTGTTCAAAGCACTTTTTTTGACAAAAATAATAAACTTGAAACAGAGAAATGGTTTATTCTATTCAATATGATTTGGAGATTTGATCTCTTTTACTAATTTTGCACTCCAATATAGCTGATAGCTGATAGCGGGCCTATAGCTCATTCGGTTAGAGCAACTGACTCATAATCAGTAGGTGCCTGGTTCGATTCCAGGTGGGCCCACTTGAAAATCAAGGACTTAACTTAAAAAGTTAGGTCCTTTTTTATTTGGTTGCAATAAAACTTGCAATAGTTTTCGGGGTGCGGGTTTGCTTGCAATAGGCCGAGTCCGTCACTTTAAGAACACCCACATTTATTGCAAGTGCCCTCAAAGTTTTGAATATTTATCAATCAACGAAGACAAATCCATTGATTCCGGTATAGCTTTCAAGAAAAAATCCCTTCCGAAGGCTTCGTAGTCAAAATATCTTTCAAGAATTTGAGGTGCTCCCGAAAGCATTCCGGTATCCTCGACATACTGGTAAATAAACTCTGTTTTTGGATCTTTGAAATCTCCTCCACAATATCCCTGACAGGCCTCTTCAAAACTTTGCAGTGTTTCTTTCAGATCATTTCCGTTGGCTGGCCAGGATACAATATCTGAGCAGTAAATCTCAAATGCTTCCGCTCTGTCATCATCCATTTCAGAAACTGCTTCAAAGTATTTGAATGTGTCCTGATGTAAACTGCTTTCGGAGATCAGAAAAGATGGGATATACTCCCAGTACTGGAATATTAACGCCGGATCAAATTCGTTCCGGTGGTACTCCTAGCAGTCTATATAAAATTCCTGTGCATATGAATAGTCTGATAGATCAAACCACTTTCTGAAAAGCGATCCAGAATTCTACAATCCGTAAGTACCTACGTAAATCTTTGGAGTATTTTCTGAATTTTTCATCTGTGAAAGACTTTTGACGTAGCTAAGCCCAGCTTTGTGCCAGAGGGCAATCGCATGCCCCACTCGAACGAAAAATGACGGGGGTCTATCCCCTTAGGACTCAAAGTCCAGACTGCGTTTTAAGGAGCGGCCAGTTGCCGCGGTAAACAGCCAGCTGACGAAGTGAAGGCTTGAAGTCGTCATTTTTAACTTCGTAACTTTCGTTCGCACTGACTGGTACACGTGTGGCTGGTTTAGCTCTTCAATGGCTGTTAAACATAAGGCGTTTTATACAACAATTATTATTATTTGGTTTTAGGTATTTCAATGCCGCTACTAATTCATTATTTTAACGGATATCGATGCAGGTGACCGCTGACCAGAATGAGGATGAAGTCATTGGTCTGCCAAGGATTTATAATGAGAACATTCAACCGCTACATAACCTTACTAGATCAATTAAAATATTATCACTTATATTAGCGTACAAACAATACATACTTTATCCGGTTCTATCGTATTAACATCGAATGGCTTATCCGCAGAAAACCTTCATCATCGCCGTCGGAATAGATAAGTACAAACTCAAGGAGATCAAGAATTTCGAAGCAGATTCCTGCAAGAACGATTGTGACGAAATAGTTAAGTTACTGGTGGAAAATTTTATAGATTTTGAGCAGCATGGGCAAACGCTGAAAGACAGTAAAGCGACCCGGCAAAATATCATTAACCTAATCAAAAGCTTTACGAAAGACCCTGCAAAAAATAACCGAAACAATAGCCTGATCATTTATTTTTCTGGCCATGGAGAAGCGGTCGCCGAAGGCGGGGGTGCCCAAGTTGGTTCTTGGGTACCGCATGATTGCAAAAGCCTTGTAAAAGACCAGGTACTGGCCAACAGAGTGTTGGTTGACCTGTTCACCGATATTGATACTAGGGATTTTCTGCTCATTTCCGATTCCTGTGATTCGGGCCGTCTTTTTGAACTTGAATTTCAAAACTCCACTCTCCAGGCTAGCGTGCCGCGAGACCCACCGATGTCGCGCTGGGGGATGGTATCCAGCAGGATGAACCAGCTTTCGGTCGCTCGGGGGAAACATAGTTTTTTCACCGGCAAGCTCCTG
>DASYHR010000772.1:0-1618 GCA_035998385.1 Dyadobacter sp.
AGTGATCAGATCATTCAAAATACCTTCAGGCAATACTCCTTTTACCCATTCGATGGTTGCAGCGGTACCCGCATCGATCATATCCATCGGATACGACGCCCAGGCAAATATGGCCTGAAACACCACCATCAATACAAGCAAAAATGTAACATATCCCCAGAAAGGGTGGAGCAGAATAACATCCAGCTTCCGCGTCCAATAGGGCTGTTCCGACACACCGTCGGCCTTCACCGCCTTCGCAACGATCGGTTTTATCTTTTTGTAACGCTGAATTGTCTCATTGGCAAGAAACGCATTTTCATCAAACTCATGTTTTTCAATCAGCTCGTCCAGCTTCACTCTCTGTGGTACCGGAACAAACGAAAAATTATCATGCTGACAAACATACTGCAATGCCAGATAGTCGTTATACAGCTTATGCTCACGCTTCACATCCTCAATCAATCCTCTCTCTGCATCTGTTGTTTCATAAAAACATGGTCGCGTCTGTTTATCAGTATTATCAATCACCTGACGCACAGCATCCTGTAGATTCGCCATTCCCTCGCCTGTCCGCGCATTGATTCTTACCACCGGCACGTTCAATTGCATGGCCAGTTGTACGGCGTTCACGGTCAGGCTCATGCTTGTTGCAACATCCAGCATGTTCAGCGCCAATACCGCCGGAATCCCCAGATCATTGATCTCCGTAAATAGCAACAGGTTACGCATCAGGTTGGATGCATCGGCAACTACAATGATCGCAGCAGGAAAATCCGGATGTTTGGGATTCGCCAGTATATCCATCACTACGGTTTCGTCCTTCGACTTTGGATATATACTATACGTACCCGGCAAATCGACCAGCGTTACTTCTCTCGGTCTCTCACCTTGTGCGCCCTTCAGACTAAATGTTCCGGACTTTTTCTCAACTGTAACTCCCGGAAAATTCCCCGTTTTCTGACGTAGACCCGTTAGAGCGTTGAATAATGTAGATTTGCCTGCGTTAGGGTTTCCGACCAACGCAATTTTTATATTTTCAGATTTCAATGGAAAAGCAATAAATGATTGGTAATCGGATTTTACTCCAGGATAATGACAGAAGCTTCGTTGAGTCTCAGTGATAAACTATAGTTTCCACCCACATTAATACAGATAGGATCTCCAAATGGCGCGATGAAATCCAGTCTCACTTCAGAGCCCGGCAGGCATCCCATTTCCAACAATTTCAGTGACATCACTTTGTCCGAAAAAGACTTTATGATTCCCTTTTCCCCCTTTCTGAGCTGAGATACTGTTCTCTCCGCCATATATCCTTATTTAGATTCAATATACTTAAAATGCAAATTAAGCATTAACAGCTCGGAATTCAAACTGTTGACCAGTAATTAGCTTGAAATACATACCGCTGTCATACAAAATCATGATCATTTTGTTATCACCCTGAGGCTTTATGTAGTACTTTTGCAGCGCGAAAGAGACAAGCGCGGTGAGATAAATTAACCATTGTGCAGAAAGCCAAAAGCTGACTGCCGACTGCCAATTGTATTGAACGAAATAACAGCCCTGATCCGAAAAGAGTTTACGCTTGAATGGCGCCAGAAGTATGCATTAAGTGGTATGCTGCTGTACGTCGTCA
>DASYHR010000791.1:0-1626 GCA_035998385.1 Dyadobacter sp.
ATCAATACGCCTTCAATCGGTAGGTTGAAATACACGATTCCGGAAGAGATAGGTATTGATTCCCGCCAAATCACGGCTCGTATCGATTCCATCGCCAATCTTGCCATCAACCAAAAAGCGACACCTGGCTGTGTAGTACAACTGGCAAAAGACGGAAAAGTATTTTTCAGAAAAGCGTATGGAAAACATACCTACGAAAGTCCGCAGATTGTAAAACTGACAGATTTGTATGACCTGGCTTCGGTAACAAAAATCACTGCTTCTACACTTGCACTTATGAGTTTGTGGGATCAGAAAAAATTTGATCTGGACGCAACTATGAAGGATTATCTGCCTGATTTCAAAAAGTCGAACAAAGCGGATTTGCCTTGGCGTAAGGTTTTGACACACAGTGCAGGACTCAAGAATTTTATTGTATTGTGGAAAGAAGCACAGAATGATGACGGCTCATGGAAAAAGAAAACGTTTAGCACCACACGCTCCGACAAGTATCCGACATCAGTCGTAGGCGACAGTTTATTTATTTACAAAGACTATGACAAAGTCATCTTCAAATCGATTCGCGACTCTCCTCTGAATGCCAAAGACGGGTATGTATACAGCGACCTTTCTTTCATTTTGTATCCTCAGATCGTAAAAAGTTTATCCGGCGAAGGTTTTGAAGAATATCTCAAAAACCATTATTACCACAAACTCGGAGCCAATACGCTGACCTTTAATCCGAAACGTTTCTTCAAACCTGAGGATATTGTTCCGACAGAACGTGACACCTTCTTCCGGATGACACAGTTACACGGACAGGTACACGACGAAGCTGCTGCCATGTTGGGAGGATTAAGTGGTCACGCCGGCCTGTTTGGTGACGCAAATGATGTGATGAAAGTGTGGCAAATGTACCTGCAACATGGCTACTATGGAGGTGAGCAACTATTAAGCAAAGATGCCTTGATAGAATTTACGCGATATCAATATCCGGAAATTGAGAACCGAAGGGGAATCGGATTCGATAAGCCTACTTTTAAGTATACTGGCAACGCACCGCGGTATGCGAGTCCGTCCAGCTTCGGGCACACAGGGTATACAGGCATTATGACATGGGCTGATCCGGCCTGGGACCTGAATTATGTGTTCTTATCCAACAGAGTTTATCCCACGCGTGCCAACAACAAAATCTCAGAACTCAACATTCGTACAGCGATTATGGATGTAGTGTATGAAGCCCTGATGAAGAAGTAATTGTTTTAAGTCTGGCCGGTGTTTTCTCTGGCCAGACTTCCTGTTTAACCACCAATACCAATTTGTTCATGAAGTTTTTCCTTTCCGCGCTCTTCTTTGCGATCCCGTCTGTTTGTTTATCTCAGTCCATTCAGCCATCTCCTGCCAATATTACCAAACACATCAGTTACCTCGCTTCCGACAAAATGAAAGGACGCGGAACGGGAAGTAAGGAAAATGACGAAGCCGCCCGGTATGTTGCAAAACAGTTTAAAAAATATAATTTAACGCCAAAAGGAAGCGAAGGTTATTATCAGCCTTTTACTGCAAAGGTTCGACGGGTAGTGGTGCCTGATAGTTTGAGAAAAACGAAAAATGTTATTGGCTTTCTGGACAACGGCGCTCCCTATA
>DASYHR010000796.1:0-5422 GCA_035998385.1 Dyadobacter sp.
GATGCGCGCCTGTCAGGGGAAATGGTAAGCCGGTTGGTAGCTGCTACGTTGCAAGGTGTGGGTCTGCATGTGGTGGATTTAGGCCTGTCAACGACACCTACAGTAGAGTTGGCAGTAACCATGGAGAATGCCGGAGGCGGAGTGATCCTGACTGCAAGTCACAATCCGATACAATGGAATGCACTGAAATTACTCAATCAGGACGGGGAATTTATTTCAGAAGCAGATGGCGAAGAAGTACTGCGTATTGCGGACCAGGAAGATTTCATCTTTGTGGATGTAAAGAAACTTGGGTCGTACAGCACAAACGATACCTATCTTCAAAAACATATTGATCATATATTGGCGCTGAAACTAGTTGATGTTGAGGCGATCAAGGCAGCCAATTTCAAAATAGCTGTCGATGCTGTGAATTCGACAGGAGGTATATTTGTACCTGCCCTTTTGGAAGCACTCGGTGTCGAGACAAAAAACATTAAAAAGCTAAACTGTGATCCTTCCGGAAATTTCGCACACAATCCGGAGCCTCTGCCGGAGCATTTGCGCGAAATAAGCAAAGAGCTCAATGACGGTGCCTACAATCTGGGTATCGTAGTTGATCCTGATGTGGATCGTCTTGCCTTGATGTGTGAAGACGGTTCGCCGTTTGGAGAGGAATATACTTTGGTAGCTGTTGCGGATTTTGTGTTGAAAAACACGCCTGGAAATACCGTATCCAATCTTTCATCAACTGCAGCATTGAAAGATGTGACGTTGAAGGCAGGTGGTAAATACTTTGCGTCTGCAGTGGGTGAAGTGAATGTGGTGACGATGATGAAGGAAAATAATGCCATTATCGGAGGAGAAGGAAACGGTGGTGTGATCTATCCTGAAAGCCATTACGGACGTGATGCTTTGGTTGGGATTGCATTATTTCTTACGCATCTGGCTAAGTTTGGAAAGACTGCTTCGGTACTCAGAAAATCATATCCTGGTTATTATATATCGAAAAATAAGATTGAATTGACGCCGGAAATCGACGTTGACAATATATTGAGCCGCATTCAGTCGCGCTATTCGAAGCAGCCATTGAGTACAATCGATGGTGTGAGAATTGAGTTTGACAGGGAGTGGGTTCACCTGCGTAAATCGAATACAGAGCCGATTATCAGAATTTATTCGGAGTCGGAAACGCATACAACCGCGATTAATCTTGCCAACAAAATTATATCGGACATCAAGGAGATTATTTCAGAACCGAAGGTATAGTTATGAAGGTTTATTTGGATAATGCAGCAACCACAAGGTTGGATGAAGAGGTATTAGCCGCTATGGTGCCGGTAATGGCTGAACAATACGGTAATCCTTCTTCTATTCATGCCAATGGCCGTGCCGCACGTTCTCTGATCGAAAGAGCCAGAAAAAGCATAGCAGGCATTCTGAATGCGGCCCCTGCTGAGATATTCTTTACTTCGGGCGGCACAGAAGCTGATAATACTGCAATACGTTCAAGCATTGAAACGCTTGGGCTGACCCATGCGATTACGTCTAAGATTGAACACCACGCGGTGTTGCATACGCTTGAACATTTACAAAAGTCGGGTCGTATTACGCTGAATTATGTGAACTTGGACGAGGATGGAGCGGTGGATATGGAACATCTCGAATTGCTTCTGCAATCCAATCCGAGGACGCTTGTTTCATTGATGCATGGCAACAATGAGATTGGCAATTTGCTTGATCTTGAAGCAACAGGCGATTTGTGTGAAAAGTACAATGCAGTATTTCATACGGATACAGTGCAGACTATGGCACATTACCGCCATGATCTGCAAAAACTAAAAGCCAACTTTATAGTAGGTGCCGCGCATAAGTTTCATGGTCCTAAAGGGATTGGTTTTCTCTACGTTAGGCCGGGAATTAAAATTCATCCGTTTATTCATGGAGGTGCGCAGGAGCGAAATATGCGCGGTGGCACTGAGAATGTTTACGGGATTGTAGGTCTGGCCAAAGCGCTTGAAATTGCATACAGAGATATGGATGAACACCGTTCGCATATCGAAGGGCTCAAGCTCAGGATGATAGACGCATTGAAGAGCCAGATTGAGGGCGTGAAATTCAACGGAAAATCAGGACAGCTTGACAATAGTCTATATACTGTACTGAACGTAAGTCTTCCGCCATCTGATTTGAGTGATATGATGTTATTTAATCTTGATATTGCAGGAATTTCGGTATCAGGCGGAAGTGCCTGTTCCAGCGGTACCGATATTGGATCCCATGTGTTAAATGAGTTAGGACTGGATCCGGCACGAGCGAATGTCAGATTCTCATTCGGAAAATATAATACAGAAGAAGAGGTTGATTACGCTGTAAAGACCCTCGCAGGGTTCTACAGCAAAGAACCAGCAGTTCTTTAAAATGACAAGAGCCGGGTCGCAAATGATCCGGCTCTTTTGATACATATGCTAATGGATCGTTTAGGCTTTCCGAACCATATCTTCCAAAGCTTCAATCCAGATATCACTGTCGTTTAAGCTTTCTACAAGCTGCCAGTGTTGTCCTCCTTCTTTTTCAAACAACTCCTTATATTCTTCTCCGACCTCAATGGTTGTTTCCAGGCAGTCGGCCACGAAAGCAGGTGAAAATGCCAAAACTGACTTCACACCCTTTTTAGCAAGCTCAGGAATGATCTCATCCGTGTAAGGTTTGATCCATGGCGTCTTGCCTAGTCTTGACTGAAATGCAATGGTGTACTTTCCTTCAGGTATTCCCATGCCTTTTACAAACAGACGGGTTGTCTCGAAACATTGTGCCCGATAGCAATGCTGATTTTGTGCAGTCAATGTGTTGCAGCAGCTGCCAAAGCTGCAGTGGTTGGCTACATCTCCCTTGGTAATTTGCCTTTCAGGGATACCATGGTAGCTGAAAACATAATGATCGTAGTCTCTCTCAGCCATGTATTTCTTACCAAGGTTGACAAACCCCTCTACAAATTTAGGGTGATCCAGAAATCGGTTGATGAATTTAATTTCAGGTAATACTTCCCAGTCTTTAATCACCTCCATCACTTTCTTATATACCGAACCAGTAGAGGCAGAAGCATATTGAGGGAAAAAAGGAACTACAATAATATCAGTCAGACATTCCTTACGAAGTTCGGTCAATCCTTTTTCTATACTCGGATTCTGATAACGCATAGCAAGCTTCACCACGTAATTGTCACCGAGTACTTTCTGCAGTTTTTCTTCAACAGAGTGGCCATATATCTTTAATGGTGAACCTTCGGGCGTCCAAAGCTCTCTGTAAACCTTTGCCGATTTCGGTGCACGGAAAGGAGCAATAATAAAATTGATAAGGAACCAGCGATTCAGATAAGGTATATCAATCACGCGCTCGTCCATCAGGAATTCTCTGAGGTATTTGCGCACGTCAGGGACCGAAGGACTATCCGGAGTTCCCAGATTTACGATCAAAACGCCGGTTTTTTTGATTTGCTTTTCAGTTGAGGAAGATGTATTTGTAAATGTTTCGGTATGCATTACCAATAGTATTTATTTCATGGTGAAGAAGCTCGGAAATATAACGGTAGCCAAAGCCTTAAAAGTTCGGCTACCGCCTTTGTAGTTACATTCCGATCAATATTTCTCTCAAGGCAGCCTGTGCAGACCACTCTCTGTTCGCGGCCTGCTCGATTACTAATGAACGTGGTCCGTCAAGTACCTCGTCGGCCACTTTCATGTTCCGTCTTAGCGGAAGACAGTGCATAAATTTACCGTTGTCAGTAAGGCTCATTTTTTGTTCCGTGATCATCCACGAAGGATCGCTGTTGAGTACCTGTCCATATTGGTTAAAAGATGACCAGTTTTTGCCATATACAAAGTCTGCACCTTCCAGAGCTTTGTTCTGATCATATATAACCTGTCCCTTTCCAACGAATTCAGGAGCAAGATCATATCCTTCCGGATGCGTAATAACTAGTTCCACATTCATCGGATTCATCCATTCACAGAAGGAATTAGCAACAGCCTGTGGTAGTGCTTTAAAATGCGGGAGCCATGTCAGCACTACTTTCGGACGCTCTTTTACGCGGAATTCTTCAATGGTAATACAATCTGCAAGAGATTGCAACGGGTGGCGTGTTGCAGATTCCAGATTGACGATCGGTACCTCAGCGTACTTTTTGAATTGCTCAAACACGATTTCCTGGTAATCTTTTTCACGATCCTGAAGCCCTGCAAAAGAACGTATCCCGATGATATCGCAATAGCGGCCGATGACGGCCGCAGCTTCTTTGACGTGCTCAGCTTTATCACCTTTCATAATTACACCCTCTTCCATTTCCAGGCCCCATCCATCTTGTCCCACATTCATCATGATCACATTTAAACCAAGATTTTGTGCTGCTTTCTGCGTGCTCAGCCGGGTACGCAGGCTGGAATTGAAAAACAAAAGGCCGATTGTCTTATTTTTTCCAAGCTCATGATCTCCAAAAGGATTTCTCTTTGAGACAATCCCGCTGGTTATAAGTTGGTTAAGGTCTGTTACGTCGTTTATGGATAGGAAATGTTTCATTTTTTGTGCTCTTTTTAATCGCAGAGTTTAATGAGGTATACGCTGAGGTCGCGGAGTTAATATTTATTTACAATTCGTTTAATACCATTTTTTAACGAAGCTACATTAAAGTTAATCAGTAAGCCAACTTTACATTCGGATAACCGCAGATGCGTGAGGGTTTGAGCAAAATGTATCTCGTTCAAAGCTTCGACTGCTTTCAACTCGATAATCACTTTATTTTCTACAAATAAATCAATTCGAAATCCAGCTTTCAGTATGATTCCCTCATAGGATACTGGCAAACTTTTTTGCCTCTCAACATAAAACCCGTGTTTTATTAGTTCATAGAACAAGCATTCTTCATATACTGATTCTAGCAATCCAGGTCCCAGAGCACTGTGTATCTTAAAGCTATATTGTAATATTATCTGAGTTATATCATTCTCTTTCAGAGAACTGTATATGTTTTGATCCATATCTTCACCTTTATTTTATTTGTATCGGGTGAAGCTTTCTACGTTGACAAGAAAATAATATATCTTTAATCATACTCAGCGAAACACAGCGCCAAACTCTTTTCTTACTCTGCGTTTAAGCAGAGACGAAGTCCGCTCAGGAATGCATCCGCTTCCTCCTTACCCAATGCCAGTGACGGCAGCAGACGGATTGTATTTGCTCCCGCTACACCGGTAAACATCTTATGTTCGAAAAGTAATTTGTTACGCAAGTCTTTCACCGGGAAATCATACTCAATCCCGATCATCAACCCGCGTCCTCTCAACTCCTTGTATCCTCCGATCTCTTTGATACCTTCCGATAGATAGTTTCCGACCACTGTTGCATTGGCGAGCAGGTTTTCATCTTTCATAATGTCCAGAACTGCAAT
>DASYHR010000944.1:0-1660 GCA_035998385.1 Dyadobacter sp.
AATAGGGACCGGTAGAATCAGATCGGCGAATAAGGTGTTTTCTTCCTCAAATAGGGAGGTCATTGGATTTGGGGGCAAAACTGTCTGTATGGAGATGCGATTTAAAGTTAATTATTCTGCAATCTATCATGTAACAGGGAAATTGAATAACTATGAATACTTCTTCTTTCTGGGATGCTGACGGGTATCAAAAACAGCAACAATTATAATTCGACTTTGTGTAATGCGGTAGAGAAGTAAGTTGTGTTTCGTAATCACAGCCTCTCTGACGGTATTATTGGTGGATACCTGTTTGAATATTTGCGGATGCTCTGAAATCAGTTTGATAACGCGATCCATCCTTGTTATGAAATCTTTAATAACCTGGTGACTCCAGTTTTTCTGAAGATACTGTAGTACCTCGTCAAGGTTATTCAGCGAGCGGGGAGACCAGATGACTTATAAAGCCATTTTTTATAGATATCTCTGACTTGCTCATGAGGAATACCCATCCCGGCCTCAATCTGATCCATGGATTCTTTGGCATCAGCAATCACCTTATCTGATAAATCTCCCCAGTCTTCTTTCGAGTCGAAATCTTTAAATACTGACTTGATTGCGTCAATGATATTTTGATCTTCGGTATCCAAAACTCTTTTAGCCAATTCTATCTTTTCAATCTGCAGATCCATAGTCTCAAATTTTAAATTGTAAACTTGATTCAGAAGCTAAACTAAGTTGAGATGTCCGGCGAATCGATTTCCTTTTTTATCAACGAGATCAACGTTCATCAAAACAAATTTACAGTATGCTGATGACTTCTAAAACAGGTGCCTCCTCCCATCCAATCATCGCATTGAAAAGTTTGATATGGCTATATTGGTACAAGTCATTTTCAGCTATACTGCGGGTTTCAATAATTCCTCTGTCCAGCAGGCTTGCCCTTTGTGAACCTCTTAATAAACAGGTGTCGGGGGTAAACCATTTACTTCCGTCGAATAGGGCTACATTGTGTACGTAGGTATCTGTAACCATTCCGTTTTTGATAATCAGGATTTCGTCGGCATTGCCGCGTTGCGCAAATAGCACATTCAGTTCAGGACGTTTGTCGTACTTATAGGTGTAATCAATCTCATTGTCGTATACCAGTTTGATGCTCTGGATATTTCTTGCTTTGTAGGGTTCCCACTGAATATTATCAACTGCTTCACTGTAGGCGACGCGACATTTGTAAAGTCCGTGTGAAACTGAATCTGGAATCTCAATCAGTTCTGAAAGCTTCCAGGAGTCTGTTAATCCCCAAAGATCTTCTCTGGTTTTATTCAAACGTGCTTCATGGTAAGCAAGATTTTTAAATTGCCGGTTTTCTACGGCAATGGTTTCAATGCACAATCTCTGAAGCATGGCGAATGGGCAAATAAACTTTGTCTATAATTTCCTGATATTCCTGCGATGCCTTACTACTTGCTGTTACACCCCCGCCGCTCTTAAAAACCAATTGGCCATTCTGATTTTCAATAAATCGGATCATGACCGCACTTTCAAAGTTTTGACCATCGAAATAACCCATTACTCCGGTGTAGTAACCCCGTTCGTAGGCTTCAGCTTCTGCTATAATACGCTGCGTGCTGGGTTTTGGAGCACCTGTGATTGATCCTGCAGGCAGGAGTTTCATAATCAG
>DASYHR010000955.1:0-11336 GCA_035998385.1 Dyadobacter sp.
TCCTTGGTGATTGCACCGGACACGAAATATTTGTTTTTATCGGTACCCCCTGAGAACGACAGCTGGTAATTCTGGTTATGCCCTGTCGTAAATACCTCCTTGTTCCAGTCGGTTGTTTCGCTGCCTACGGTTACATTATTACCCATGTCATTCATCAGATCAGCGTATTGTTGCGGATTCAGAACGTTGATTTTTTTGGCAATGTTTGCAATACCATAATACGCCCCAAAACTAACCTGCGACTGGTTGGCTTTACCTCTCTTCGTTGTAATAATGACTACCCCGTTAGATGCTCTCGCTCCGTAAATGGCAGCCGAGGATGCATCTTTCAAAACCTGCATACTTTCAATATCATTTACATTGAGATCGCGGGTATCCATGGTAGGAACTCCGTCAATCACATACAAAGGCTCGTTACCTGCCTGCACTGATGTTGCTCCACGCACACGAATGGATAAGGCAGCGCCTGGTTTTCCCGATGGCTGGGTTACCTGCACACCCGCAGCTTTACCCTGCAATGCCTGAGCTGCCTGAAGAATAGGCCTTTCTTCAATGTCTTTCGTATTCACCGAAGCAATGGAAGTCGTAACGTCCCCCCTCTTCTGCGTTCCGTATCCGATCACCACTACTTCGTCCAGGCTTCGCTGATCCGCAATCAGTGTTACATTGATCTCTGTCTGATTTCCGATTGTAATTTCCTGCGACCCGTAACCAATAAACGAAAACACCAAAACAGCCTGTGTATTCGGCACTGTCAATGAGTAATTTCCGTCTACGTCGGCAACCGTTCCGGCCTGTGATCCTTTCACCACCACACTCGCTCCCGGGAGTGCCTGATTCTGCTGATCTTTGATAACACCTTTTACAACGACATCCTGCGCATGTACGAGGCTGGTTATCGCGAAAAGCATGACAATAAATAACGTAACTCGCTTTCCCATAAATTGTTAAATGAAATATTGGTAACTTATTCTATAAAATCTAGGATAATTCCATGCAGCAAATTTCATCCTGTTTTGGATATATTGCAAATTAAATTTAATATAAATTACTGATAAACAGATAGTTGTATACTTTTTGATACGGTTCAACACCGTTACTATTTCTGACGAATAGCACTGATATACAAGCAGTAAGAAGCCAGGAATTTATTGAAGATACGGCCATGCTGATACGGATAACAGCCGCCTATAATCAAACTAAAAAAAGAAATAATTCAACCAAAAGTAGTTTTGTCTGCCTGTCACTCCTTCATAACGGGCTCACTGGTATGATCAAGAATAAGCTTGCTCCATCCTTCTCCATTCTTTGAAGAAGCTAATTCCTTCTTCCTGTCCAGCATTACTTTTTTGATACGGCTGGCATACGCCCAGCAGGTGCTTTGGCGGATAGATAAAATTTCGGAAAGCTTATGAGAAGAAATTTTCCCCTTGGTGGTGTAGATCAGAAAGACCATATAAAAGGCCTTGTTGATGGGAATCCGTGTATTCTGGAATATGGTATGTGCAATCACCGATTCATCGTAGTCGCATCTGGCACAACGGCGGCTGTAGGGACTGTGCCCATGGAAGAAATGATCATGCCCGCATTTACGGCATTCGAAGCTGGATTCTCTCCATTTTATGCCGTTCAGGAATTTGAAACAACTGTCGTTATCAGGATAAATCTTACTGAATTCTTCAAAATCCACTTCAGCAGACATCACCCTTGCCCTCGTCACCTTCACCACATTGGTCTGCAGCTCTTCGTTGTCATGAGCCAGCAGTTCATTCATCTGTTCTATCTCCTCTTTCTGCTGTTTGAGAAGCAGGTTCATTTCAGTCAGTTCGCGGTTCTTGCCTTCGATGATCTCCGATTTTTCAAAAACTTCTTTGGTCCTTTCCTTCACCTGAGATTCCAGTTCTGTATTCAAGGAATCTTTTAGCTTCTCCGTGATGGTCATTTGCCTGATGATCTCCCGCTGTGCTTTGTCCTTTTTCTTCTTTAAAATCCGCACCTTGTCACCTATCGCAAATGAGAGAAAGATCATTTCCAGCACAAAGCAAATACTAAGACTATAATATGTGATGACACCAAAATTAATTCCCTCAACATGTAGCATCAACAGCAGCTTATGAATAAACCCCAAAGACAGGAAAGCATAACCCAGCACAAAAAATCGGGCTGGCCTGTAACCCTGACGGTAAATGTAAATACCTGAATAAAAAGCAACTGCAAGCGGAACCAGTTCCAGAAACTTATAACTAAACCAATCTTTGTTAAAGACGAGGCACACAACAAAGAAGACTGTGCGTGCCAGCATAACCAACACGATAAATCTGTCGAGCTGAGGCGCCTTCCTCCTGGTATATAGAAGTGCTCTCGTAAATTGTAATGCAAAAATACTGACGCCAAACAGTGCTATACCGTACGCATACTGGTTCCATTGCGGGGCATTTGGCCACAGGTACTGATACGCCACACCATCAATACACATTTCGAACAACCCGACACAGAGATTATACATGACATAATAGAGATACTGCACCTGTCGCACAGCTAGATACATCATCAGATTATAAAAACTGAAGACCAACACCATCCCATAAAAAATCCCGAAAATGAAGTATTCATCAAGGGCATATTGGATAAATCTGCTTACTGAGCGCAGTACAATGATCACGTCTGCCCGTTGATGCGACTTGATACGGAAATAATATGTGCCCGGATAAGCATCCTGATTTCCGAGATTGACCTCGAAATTCTTGTGCATATACTCGCGTTGCCGGAAGGGATACTGGTCTCCTGTCACACGCTTTTCGTAATTACCCTTCTTATCAGGCAAATACACAGTGATATCGTCAATCGTCTGGTCAAAAAATTCCAGCATCCAGTTTTTGGAACTGGCAGGATTATGCCCGATGCGTATCTTATACCAATATACCGACTCCAGATTGTAATTCTGAGGGGTGTTTTTGGAGAGAGATTTGAAAGCATGCGTCCCTGTTCCGGCTTTCACATCCTTGAAACTGAATTGACCTGACTTATCTTCCAGGTACTCAATTTCCCTTCCTGTAAAAATATGCTGGTCTACCGAATCACTGATCGCAATCACAGGCTGACCATGCCCTGTATACGGCACACCGAACCATGTGAGTAAAATGACCAGTATATGAAGAGCGTATTGTTTTTTATCCATTTTCGTACATCTGTGTGGTTCTGTTACAAACAGAACCTGTTCCAAACCTTAGTAACGTGTATATGATGCTGATATGTTTCAACCTTGTTACCGCACATCCTATTTCACACAATTAACTTGACAATATTTACGTATTTTTGATGTATTAAACCAGCAATATGGAAATCAATAACATGAAATTTCAATGCTGAAAATTCCAAAATGAATACTGCTTAAAATGGCTGGTAGTGCTAATGATTCAGGGAAAAAATCACCCTTTAAAATAAAGAAAATAAGTTGGGACGGATTAAAGGTCACCATACAATTATTCAGGTACGTAGTTCCTTACAAAGGCCTGTTTGCGGCAGGAATGGTTTTTCTGGTCCTTTCTACAGCCACTTCTCTTGCCTTTCCCAAGCTGATCGGGAATATCATTGAAGTGATCGAGGGAAAGTCTGTTTACAGTATCAATCAGGTAACCCTTTTACTCTTCATCATCCTCATCCTACAGGCTATTTTTTCTTATTTCAGAATATACCTGTTTACGCTTGTGAGTGAAAAATCTATGCTGAACATCCGTAGCGATGTTTTCAGCAGGATTGTCACTTTGCCTATCACTTATCTGGAACAAAAGCGGGTAGGCGAACTCACAAGCAGAATAACCTCAGATATATCGCAGCTCCAGGGGTTGATGTCTTTCACGCTCGCCGAGCTTTTCAGGCAGGTAGCTACGCTGATCGTGGGTGTCGGGATTTTATTTTACACTTCCTGGAAACTTACGCTATTCATGCTGGCCACTTTTCCATTTCTTGTCATCGCATCTGTTTTCTTTGGCAGACATATGCGTACGCTTTCCAAAAAGGCTCAGGATGAACTTGCAGCGGCCAATGTGGTAGCAGAGGAGACATTCCAGTCGGTAAATGTCGTAAAGGCTTTCACCAACGAATACCTTGAAATCAACCGATATACCACTGTTCTGAATCGCGTGGTAAACCTTTCGTTGTATGCGGCTAAGTTCAGGGGAGGTTTTGCTTCGTTTATTATTCTGGCGTTGTTCGGAGGTATTGTGGGAGTTGTGTGGTTTGGAGCCGGACTGGTGCAGGCAGGCGAAATGAACCTGGCCGACCTGTTCACTTTCATCCTTTACACCACTTTCATTGGTGCCTCCATCAGCGGAATGGGAGATTTGTATGCACAGATTAACAAGACAGTAGGTGCTTCCGAACGCCTTTTCGAAATTCTGGAAGAAGAACCTGAAATTCAGTCTGAAGAATCGGCTGCTATGCCAGCTGCCAGAATTGACGGGCACGTCAGCTACCAGGATATTCACTTTTCATATCCCTCCCGCCCCGATCTCCCTGTATTGAAAGGCATCTCTTTCGATATCAAAGCAGGAGAAAAAATCGCCCTTGTTGGCTATAGCGGTGCTGGAAAATCGACGATCATTCAGCTGCTGTTGCGTTTTTACGATTATAAATCAGGACAAATTCTGGTTGACGGCAAACCGCTTACGGAATACGGAATTTCCGAGATGCGAAAAAATATTGCCGTCGTACCTCAGGAAGTCATGTTGTTTGGAGGTACAATCCGTGAAAATATCCTGTATGGAAAGCCGTCCGCTACACCAGAAGAGGTGTATGATGCTGCCCGGCGCGCCCATGCTCTGGAATTCATCGAATCTTTCCCTGAAAAAATGGAAACGATTGTAGGTGAAAGAGGGGTAAAACTTTCCGGCGGACAACGGCAGCGTATTGCAATCGCAAGGGCAATCCTTAAAAACCCGAAAATCCTGATTCTGGATGAAGCAACAAGCTCTTTAGATGCAGAATCTGAAAAACTGGTACAAATTGCTTTGGATGAACTGATGAAAAACAGAACAACCATTGTCATCGCGCACCGCCTGGCTACCATCCGTAAAGTGGATCAGATTTATGTGATTCGCGAAGGACAAATCTTTGAATCCGGCACCCATCAGCAGCTCTCTCTCATTGAGAACGGGCTGTACGCCAATCTTATTAAACTTCAGTTTGAAGCAACCGAAAGCCTATAATGACTCAACAATCACAACACACAGATTCCCCTTCAACTTTTTTTAAACAGGAAAATGAAAAGGCAGCAGCTGCTGAGAAAATTGCAGCTCAGCGATTTAATACACTTGCCTTCACGCGTATTCTGGTATTTCTTGGCATTGTTTTCCTGATTTGGATACTGAACAGAACGGGCGAAAACTGGCTGGGAATTGTGATCCTGATGCTGGTGGTGGCATTTTTTGTATTGATGAAGCAACAGCAGACAGCAAAGCGGGAAAGAGATTTTCAAAAGAACCTGCAAACCGTTAATGAAGACGAGTTGGAAAGACTCGAATTCAGGTTTAAAAGAACTGATACCGGCGTTCATTTCCAGGAAAAAGAGCATAGCTATTCGGCTGATATAGACATATTCGGAGAGTATTCCCTTTATCGCTTACTGAACCGCACAAGAACTGCCGAAGGCAGCAAACGGATCGCGAGCTGGCTCAAAAACCACGCCCCGCTTGAAGAAATTCTGATGCGTCAGGAGGCATCTGCAGAATGGAGCAAGAAACCGGAAATACAACAAAAATGGGAAGCAACCGCTTTACTACACGAACATGCCGCGCAACAGGTAGGTGCTTTCCGAAGCTGGGCTTCCGAGAAACTTCCGGAGGAACTTCAATCCTCCCTGAAATGGAGATACTGGCCATTGGTTACTTTGACATTGATCATTCTTGTACTGATGAATTTGATTCCCGGATGGACATTGTTACTTAGTCTGGGGTGGCATCTTGTGTTACTTAAAAGATTTCAGGCTACTGTTCAGTCTGTTACCAATCGCACCACGGCGCTGGGCTTTACGCTCACAGCCTATTCCGAATTACTTGCTCAGGCAGAAACCGCGCCTTACAATTCCAGATGGTGGAAACAGCGGAGAGAACTTATAGACGGATCTGCCAAAGCGATCAAAGAGGCAGGGAATCTGTTTGAAAAACTGGATTACCGGAACAACATATTTTTTTCATTGTTTGTCGGAATTCCTACACTTTGGGACATACAGTGCCTCGCCAAACTTGAAAAATGGAAGGCTTCTCACCATGCTGATTTGTACAACTGGCTGGATGTATTGGCAGACACCGAAGCCATGATCAGTTTATCAGGACATGCCTTTGCCAATCCGGATTATACGACCCCGGCCGTCACCTGGGAAAACCATGTGCGTATTGAAACCGTTCATATGGGGCATCCGCTCATTCCAAAAGAAAAACGGATCAGCAACAGCTTTACCATGACCGGCACCGGACAAACCATTCTGATCACGGGATCCAATATGTCAGGAAAAAGTACTTTTCTGCGCACAATCGGACTCAATATTGTATTGGCTCAAGTCGGCAGTGTCGTGTCTGCAGATCGGTTTGCATGCTCACCTGTACGCGTTTTTAGCAGTATGCGCACCCAGGATTCTCTGGAAGAAAACACCTCCTCATTTTATGCAGAATTGAAAAGATTACGTCAGCTTCTTCAACTGTCAGAAGAGAAAAACGAAACACCTGTTTTCTATATGCTTGACGAAATCCTGAAGGGCACAAATTCGGCTGACAGACATCGCGGCGCAGAAGCATTGATAAGGCAATTACATCCAAAAAATGCGTCCGGACTGGTTTCTACGCATGATCTTGAATTGGGTGAGTGGGGAGCGGAGAAAGATTACGTTCACAATTTCCACTTCCGGTCGGATGTGGAAGAAGGCAAGTTACATTTCGATTACAAACTGCATGAGGGAATTTGTAAAAGTTTCAATGCTTCGGAATTGATGAAAATGATGGGTATTGATATGAATCCGGAAAAGTCCTAGTTGTATGCTTGGCATATTCAGAGGAGGCAACAACCGACAATTAGCGTTAATCTGAATGATATCCGCTGTTTTACGTAACTTTACCACGCATACTTACGTTTGATCGAATACCGAATCATTCATACGTATAAAACGGGAGTGAATTAATATCTTTAACAAATTATAAAATAACGCTTACAAAAAATCTGAATGATACTAATGATGGCGGGACAATTCGTATTGGGATTGTCGTTTTTGGAAGGATTACAAAGTTGGTGGCCGGGTGCCCTTGAAGTTTTAGCAATGGCAGGGCAACTTATTTTAGGCTTATCGCTTCTGGTAGGTTTGCATGAATGGGGTCATATGGCAGCTGCCAAAATGTTCGGCATGAGAGTTGAGAAATTTTACATAGGATTTCCTCCCAAAATATTCAGCATACAAAAAGGAGAAACAGAGTACGGAATCGGCGCGATACCACTTGGTGGATTTGTGAAAATATCAGGGATGATCGATGAGTCTATGGATACAGCGGCTATGACGGCTGAGCCACAGCCATGGGAATTCCGCTCTAAACCAGCCTGGCAACGTCTGATCGTGATGCTTGGCGGGATCATCGTCAATGTAATCGTCGGTGTTTTCATTTTTATCGTGATTGCGTATAACCAGGGAGAACAAATATTGTCACGCGAGGAGCTCAACAAATACGGAGTAGTTGCAAGCCCGCTGGCGCAGGAAATTGGCATGAAAACCGGCGATAAAATTGTCAAAATCAATGGCAAAACATATGACGATTTCTCCGCCATTGTAAGTCCGGATGTACTGATGGGATCCAACAGTTCCTACACAGTAGACAGAAACGGTGAAGAAATACAGATTGAAATTCCTAATAATCTGATCGAAACGTTATCTGAACGTGACGAAAAAGGCACTTTTCTTATTCCCCGCACGCCGTTCAAAATCGCTGATATAGCACCAGGTTCAAATGCTGACAAGGCCGGACTGAAAGCTGAAGACAAAATTACTGCTGTAAACGGAACACCTATTCAGCTGTTTGACGAATTGCA
This sequence comes from Dyadobacter sp., assembly GCA_035998385.1. Classification (GTDB taxonomy): domain Bacteria; phylum Bacteroidota; class Bacteroidia; order Cytophagales; family Spirosomataceae; genus Dyadobacter. The sequence continues at coordinate 8,068 of DASYHR010000955.1, forward strand.
GACCATTTTACAAAAACTGAAAGGACAGACATCCACGATTACGGTACAGCGAGGTCCTGAGCAGAAATCGTTCAAGGTTGACGTAACCCCGGAAGGAACAATCGGATTTGCTTCTCAGCCATTACTTAATTTCACATCTGTTGAGTTTACTGTGCCAGAAGCTATTGCAGAAGGTACGAAGGAAGCTTTTGGTGTGGTATACACCAATATCAAAGGCTTCGGTAAAATCTTCCGTGGAGAGGTTTCAGCCTCAAAGGCATTGAGCGGTCCAATTGGTATCGCACGTATGTTTGGTGGAGTTTGGGATTGGGGTAAATTTTGGCGCCTTACGGGACTTCTCTCTATGGTATTGGCATTTATGAATGCATTGCCTATTCCGGCACTCGACGGCGGTCATGCTGTAATCCTGACTTACGAAATCATTTCAGGTCGTAAGCCATCTGATGCGTTCCTTGAAAATGCACAAAAAGTAGGGATGGTATTATTGCTCGGATTGATGGCATTTGCTATCTTCAACGACGTTTGGAAAGTTATTTTCTAGAATGAATATGCCTGAAACAAAAAAGGAAGGAACAGGAAAAACTGGTTGGAGAACCGGTCGTCCTGCCACTTCCTTTTTTAGTATACCGATATTTTTCCTCCTGCTGTTTGCAACATTTTCTCTTTGTTCTCTGTCTCCGGCGCACGATTACCATGTGAGTGTGACACAGATGCAATACAACTCCGGCTCCAAAACCTTTGAAATTAGTATCAGAATCTTTACCGACGATTTGGAACGGGCTCTGGGCTACGCAAATGGAAATAAACGTTTTGTTGTAAAAAATGGAGACGCAAACGACGCCGCTGTCTCTGCTTATATTTCAAAAAATTTCTCTTTTACCACAAATCAGCAGAAAACTTTGCCCATTCGCTACATTGGAAAAGAGCAGGAAGATGACGCTACATGGGTATATATTGAACTCCCTTTTCAATTACCGGTAAAAGGTAGCAAATTACAAAACAGCATATTGACCGAAATCTTTGACGATCAGGTAAATATGACAAACGTCACAACACCCGCCGGAAAAAAAACGTATATGTATAAAAAAGGACAACTTGTACATGTCCTGTAAATACATAACTTACAAATGCCTGACATGTTGAATCATGGCATGGGTATTTTGTTTTATATTCCCTTTCTTTTGAAAGTCATTATTTATACATTGGGACTTGATTTTTCTGTCATTTTGACAGACCGCCTATGAAATTTGAACCTTCTGACTTATATAGTCGACTATTAATGTCCGACTCGGATATGGATAGTCTTGAAATAGTACCTCTCGGAGGCCCTGAGGGATCCGATGAACCTCTTGAACTGCCTAATGAATTAGCAATATTACCGATCAGGCAAACTGTGCTCTTCCCGGGTATGGTGATTCCTGTTACCGTTGTGCGTCAAAAAGCGATCAGACTGGTAAAAAAGATCTATCGCAATTCTGATATCAATCAGCGTATTCTTGGAGCTGTAACACAGGAAAAACCTAATAAGGAAGATCCGTCAGCTGAAGATCTATATAAGATCGGGACTGTTGCACAGATATTAAAGATGATCACGCTTCCTGACGGAAATGTAACAATCATCGTTCAGGGCAGACAACGTTTTGAGATCAAATCGATCATCAGCGAAGATCCGTATATCACGGCCGAGATTGAACCGATTATCGATACGCCTATTGCTTCTTCGAAAAAAGAATCAAAGGCACTTCTTCAGTCTTTGAGGGATGGTGCTCACAAAATTATGCGACTCAATCCCGAGATCCCTCAAGAGGCACGTATCGCGCTGGACAATATCGAAAGTCCCGTTTTCCTTTTGCACTTCCTTTCTTCGAATATCAATGTAGACGTTGCCGATAAGCAACGACTGCTTGAAGAGAAGAATGCGCAAAAACAAGCTACACTACTGCTTCAGTTCATGATGCGGGAAATTGAGATGCTTGAATTGAAAAGAGAAATCCAGTCAAAAGCGAGTTCGGATATTGATCAGCAGCAACGCGACTATTTCCTTCGTCAGCAGATTAAGGTGTTGCATGATGAACTGGGAATGGACAGTCCGGAGCGTGATTTGGATGAGATTAGATTGAAAGCAAGCCAGAAAAAATGGCCGGATAACGTAAAGGCTCATTTTGAAAAAGAGCTCAGCAAATTACAGCGTATCAACCCGATGGCACCGGAATATCCTGTGACCATGAATTACCTGGAAAACCTGGTTGATTTGCCCTGGGCACAGTATACCAAAGATAACTTTGACCTCGTAAGAGCTCAGAAGGTGTTGGATGCTGATCACTTTGGTCTTGAAAAAGTAAAAGAGCGTATCATAGAATACCTTGCAGTGCTTAAACTGAAAGGAAATCTGAAAGCACCGATTTTGTGCCTTTATGGCCCTCCCGGAGTTGGGAAAACTTCGTTGGGAAAATCTATAGCGAAGGCATTGAACCGCGAATATATCCGTATGGCACTTGGAGGTGTACACGATGAGGCGGAAATACGCGGGCACCGTAAGACCTACATTGGCGCTATGCCGGGTAAAATTATTCAGAATATTAAAAAGGCTGGCTCAGCCAACCCTGTTTTTATTTTGGATGAGATCGATAAAGTGAGCTCCGATTACCGTGGCGATCCTTCTTCTGCATTACTGGAGGTACTTGACCCCGAGCAAAATTCATCATTCACAGATAACTATCTGGAAGTTGAATATGACCTGTCGAAGGTATTATTTGTGGCTACAGCCAATTCATTGGACACCATTCATCCCGCCCTGCGCGACCGTATGGAAATCATTGAAATGACTGGCTATACCATTGAAGAGAAACTCCAGATTGCAAAAAGATACCTGGTTCCGAAACAACGTAAAGACCACGGTTTGAAAGCGACGGATATTAAGGTAGACGACGCTGCATTGACTAAAATAATTGAAGGATATACCCGTGAGTCCGGTGTAAGAAATCTGGAACAGAAAGTAGGTGCTGTGGTAAGGAAAATTGCGAAATCCGTTGCGATGGAGCAGGATTATCCAAAAACGATCAAAACAGACCATATTGAAAAATACCTGGGTGCAGAGATCTTTGATAAAGACTTGTATCAGGATAATGATTTTGCCGGTGTGGTTACGGGCCTTGCCTGGACATCCGTGGGCGGTGAGATTTTGTTTATCGAAACGAGTCTGAGTCGTGGAAAAGGCGGATTGACGCTTTCCGGTCAGTTGGGTGATGTTATGAAAGAATCGGCAGTAG
>DASYHR010000960.1:0-8838 GCA_035998385.1 Dyadobacter sp.
ATTGAAAAGTATTTACTACCGCGTTCCTGAGGAAAATCTTGATCTTTTCCCTGACAAAAAGAAATTGTTTCTGGGACAGGAAGGTGTGCTGGATCTGACTGGCTTTTCACTGGATGGAGGCGCCAGAAAATCAATCAGGAATGCATTGAAGAAAGTTTCTGAAAAGGGTTTTTATACCATAACGTACACAGCACCACTGGATGACGAACTGCTTGATAAATTGAATGATGTCTCCGACGAATGGCTGCAAGACACAGGAAGATCAGAGATCGTATTTTCTCAGGGAATGTTTTTGCGGGAAGAATTGAAGGAGCAAACCGTCATTACCGTGGAAGATCCGGACGGAAAAATTGTTGCTTTTTTGAATATCATTCCGGATTATGCTCCCGGAGAAGGCACGTACGATCTGATACGCAAAACGAAAGATGCCCCCAACGGTGGCATCGATTTTATCACCGTAGCACTTTTCAACCAACTTAAACAGAATGGCTGTGAAAGATGCAACCTGGGTTTTGCTCCGCTCTCCGGCATTGCCGATCCGAAGAATTTCCCTGAACGTTCTATGAAATTTGCATACGAAAAGATCCGAACGTTTTCGCACTACAAAGGGCTGCGTGACTTTAAGGAAAAGTTCTCGCCGGTATGGTACAACAAATACCTGATTTACGATCAGGATTATGATTTGTTCAAAGTTCCTGCCGCGTTGACGAATGTAATCAAGCCGTAAAATCAGGTTTGAGCTCATAATCTAAAAACACACATCATCAATACCTGAACATGAAAAATCCACTTGCCCTATTTCTTGTATTTCTGCTTGCCTGTCAGGTTGCTCATGCTGAAACCATCGACTCCATTGTATATGGTTCCTTCGGCAAAATCATACTTTACCATCCAGCAGGCGAGCCAACTTCCGTAGCACTTTTCGTATCCGGCGATGGTGGTTGGGAGTCTGGGGTTGTGGATATGGCACAGAATATAGCCGCGCAGGGAGCCCTGGTACTGGGTATTGATGCCCGGAATTATAAAAAGTCTTTAAGTCGCCAGGCGGCCGGCTGTTTATACCCGGCAGCTGATTTCGAAAATCTGAGTCTGATGATCCAGAAGAAATACCAATTCCCCAATTACCTTAAACCTGTTCTGGTGGGCTATTCTTACGGAGCGACGCTAATATACGGGATACTTGCCCAGGCACCTGCGAACACTTTTAAGGGAGCACTGGCTTTGGGTTTTTGTCCGGATATTGAAATTGGGAAACCTCTGTGTAAGGGAACCGCGCTGAGTTCGCATCTCACAGGTGATAAAAAAACGTATTGGCTGGAAAAAACCTCCGGACTTACCGCTCCGTTTATCGCCCTGAATGGCTTGAAAGATCTGAACTGCCCATACACAGCAACCAAGCAATTTCTCGACAAGATGCCTATGGCTGAACTGGTAACACTTCCCAAGGTGGGACATGGCTTTTCGGTGAATGCCAATTGGGTGCCTCAGTTCAATATTGCTTACAAACAAATCCTTCGAGCTCCGTCATTTACGGAACAAAATTCTGCTCAGAATTCATTGCTACAAATACAAAAAACAGCGCCGCTGTCAGGATCCTTACCTTTAACGCTGATTCCTTCCGCTCAGAAAAACGAGCTACCCCTTGTGTTTTTTATTTCTGGAGACGGAGGCTGGACCAGCTTCGATCACTCGCTTGCCGAGAACCTGGCAAAGAACGGAATGCCGGTTGTGGGCATGGACGCACAAAAGTATTTCTGGAAGGAAAAAACGCCCGGTCAGTCAGCTGCTGACGTCAGCAAAGCGATTACGCATTATATGCAGCAATGGAATAAAAAACAGTTTGTGTTAGTGGGTTTTTCATTTGGCGCATCAGTTATACCCTTTATCGCTGACAGACTTCCCTTAGAAATCAAGAAAAACATAAAAGGTGTGATCTCGCTGTCTCCCGACGAAAACGCTGATTTTGAAATACATATTTCCGACATGCTCAACCTGGGCAGAAACAATGGGCAGTACAATGTATTAGCAGAAATGGTTAAAATTAAGGATCTGAAACCCGCCTGTATATTTGGAAAGCAGGAAGATAGTGAGGTTGAAGACAAACTGGCAAAAGAAGGAATTAAAACCACAACGCTACCCGGAGGCCACCACTATAACGATGATTATTCTGCCCTTACAGCTGCGATTTTAGGCAATATTCGGAATTGAAAAATTGGCAGCCATTCACGAATCAGGATGAACTGCGCCAGAAACCTGTTCTTATCAAACATTCCACCGACAGTTTCCCCCGTTCTGACGGTCGTTTCCTGTCTCGTAACGATTCTCACTTTCCCGATTTGGTGTGCAGGGATACATTTGTTTCATCAACGGAGGCACTATCAGCCGTCTGTTTACGACAAACGATTTTTGAACCAAAAAACACCAGATCATGAAACTTACAGCCATCGTCACAAGCCTGCTATTTACACTCATTCTTGCAGGTTGCGCTACTGTTAAAGTTGACAAAATCGACGCAGCGCATTTGACCAACTACAAAAAATACGCGTGGGTAAAGCCTGATTCTAATTCAGATAAAGACGAGCTCAACACTAACAGCATTACAGAAGAAAATATCCGCGCTGCGGTAAAAGGAGAATTTGCTAAAAAAGGAATTGTTGAAGATGAGCAAAATCCTGATCTGCTACTGATGTATCATATTTACACCACTAAAAAAACACAAACTGTGGCAAATCCTGCTCCAATGTATCCCTATTACGGGTATGGATTTGGCCCAAGAGCCTACCTTTTCAGAGGACGTATAATCCCCATCGGATATGCCGGATATTATAATCCCTGGAATACCGGATACCATACCGAACAATATACAGATGGCACCCTGATCATCGATGTCATCGACGCCAAAACCAACCAGCTTTTGTGGAGAGGCTCTTTGGAAAATCCTGTAAATGACACGGTTGGTTTAAGCAGACAGTTTGCCAAAGAAAGCAAAGAAATCCTTTCCAAATATCCTGACGCCAAATAACTTCCTCAGTTCAGAAGGTGGTGCGGACATGCATCGCCTTCTGATTTACATAATCTCACTCATCTCAAAATGAAACAATTAGTTATTCTTCTGTTACTGCTTGCAGTAAGTCTGCCTGATTATGCGCAGGACACACTCCGGCTTTCTCTGGCACAAGCCCAGGAACAATTTATCAAAAAGAACTTTGTGCTTATTGCGCAAAAATTCAACGTCAATATTGCAGAAGCAGGCGTGCAGCAAGCCCGCCTTTGGTACAATCCAAACCTTTTTGTAGAAACTAATCTCTACAATGGATACACCCATAAAGTGCTCCCTTATGGCAAACAAACAGACCTTGTCAACCCGACTGGTGGTGTTATTAATATTCAGCTGCAACAGGTTTTGAGTCTGACTGCCAGCAGAAGCAAATTGGTAAAGCTGGCAGAATCAAACGTCTCAATACAGCAGGCGGCATTTGAGGATGTGATGCGGAATGCACGTTTCGCTTTGGCTCAAACCTATGGCAATCTGATAAACGAACAGGCCAAGCTTCGGATGCTGGATGAAGAAAAAGACCGATTGGAAAATTTGCTGACCGCATTCCGGGCAAAACTGAAACTGGGCGTGATCGCTCCCTATGAGGTAACCAGACTGGAACTTGAACAAAAAAACTTTGAAAAAGACCTGTCGGATCTGAACGTACAGATTGCTCAGGATGAAGCCAACCTGCGTGTTTTGCTGGGAACCGGTGGCAGCGCATACATAGTGCCCACCGATGAGGTTTCACCGAATTATGCTAATCCGAATTTAAGTCAGTTATTGGATCTGGCTTTCGCCAACCGCCCTGACTTAAAAGTTGCTGAACAGCAGATTCAATACAATCAAAATAACCTGACCTATCAAAAATCGCTGGCAACGCCAAACCTGACCGTCGGTGCTGATTACCAGCGCGTAGGCTCAGCATTCCCACATTATCTGGGTACTCAGCTTTTGATGGACCTGCCGGTAAGAAATAGAAATCAGGGAAATATCCAAAGTGCGAAACTTGGTATCGATCAATCTAAAACAACAGCGGAGCTGAGTCATTTACAGGTGGAACAAGACGTAGTAGCGGCCAGCCGCAAATATCGGGAGGCACTTTCTCTTCAACAGAAATTATCGCCTGCCTACCTGGAAAGCATTGAAGAGATTTCTAAAAATGCCACCGAAGACTACGGCAAACGCATCATTGATCTGGTAAGTTTTATTGACAAAATAAGAGCTTACAAAGATGCACAGCTGAACATCATCGATCTCAAAAACAGCACGTTTCAGGCGCAACAGCAACTGAACTTCGTCACAAACAGCAAAACATTTTAACCCTGTCTGAGTTATGAAAAAGGAATTATCGGCAATCAGCTTTCGGCGGTCTGCTAGCGGCCATTCAATATACAACATCATTATAAGATTAACGCCTGTCATTTTTCTGGCGCTTTTTGCTTGCAGCAAATCTGAAAAACCGCAGGAAGCAGAGACCAAGGATACGGATTCAGCCTTCCGAACTGACACCGTGGCGCTCAGAAATTTTGAGGAAGAACTACAATTCACAGGCTCAGTTTCCTTTGACCAGAAAAAAGTAGACAAGGTGTATTCAATCGTCAGCGGTAATGTGGCCGATGTGAAAGCAGACCTTGGCGCTTTTGTTCAGAAAGGACAGGTTCTGGCAACTGTACAGAGTGGCGATGTGAGCGAAGTTTTGAAAGATCAGAATACTGCCAAAGCCAATTACGACATCGCAAAACGTAATGCCGACAATACGGAGCAATTGTATAAAACCAAATTTTCCTCAGAAAACGACCTTGTGACAGCACGGAAACAGCTGGAAATTGCCAGCTCCGAACTGGATCGCTCCAACCAGGTTCTGAAACTTTACGGTGGAGCTGCATCAGGCAAGCAGCCTGTCTTCACAGTAAAAGCGCCGGAGAGTGGTTACGTCGTGGAAAGAAAAGTGAACCCTGGTATGCAAATACGATCTGACAACTCGGATCCAATTTTTACAATTTCCAATCTGACTGATGTATGGGTTTTGATCAATATTTATGAATCAGATATCCAGGCTGTGAAACAGGGACAGGAGGTCAATATCACTACCCTTGCTTATCCGGACAAGGTTTTTACCGGCCAGATTGAAAACATCAGTCAGGTAGTTGACAATGACAGCAAAGTGTTACAGGCGCGTGTTGCCCTGCCCAATCCCGGCGGGTTGCTGAAACCTGACATGTTTTGTACGATTAAACTTCACATTGAAAAACCGGAAAAACTGCTGGCAGTGAAACCCATATCTGTGATTTTCAATCAGGATAAATACTTCGTGATCAAAGAAGTGAATAAGAATGAGTACAAATCGGTACCTGTCGATATTGTCCGCAATACCTCAAAATATATGTACATCAAAGGCGACTTACAGCACGGCGATAAAGTCGTGACAGAAGGGGCATTGATGTTGTTCAGCGAATTAACCGATAACTAAGAGGACATGGACAAGCTCATCAAAAATATTATCGGATTTTCGCTCAAACACAAAGCGATCATTTTCTTCATCACACTGCTTGTAGTCGTTGCCGGAGCCGTCAGTTTTTACTTCACACCAGTGGAAGCGTACCCCGATGTGACGAATACCGAGGTGGTGATTATCACACAATGGCCGGGAAGAAGTGCAGAAGAAGTCGAACGTTTCATTTCGATTCCCATTGAAACAGAGATGAATTCAATCAGCCATAAATCAGCATTACGTTCGATCAATCTGTTTGGGTTAAGTTTTATCAAAATTGTTTTTGAAGACGGTGTGGATGGTTTTAATGCCAGAATGGAAGCCTCACAAAAACTGGCCAATGTAAACCTGCCTGATGGCGTAGATGCTGAAATCCAACCTCCTGCCGGGCCGACTGGCGAGATTTACCGCTACACACTCGAATCCAAAACAAAGACAAACACTGAACTAAAAACCATTCAGGACTGGGTGGTTGAAAAGAATCTTAAAGCAGTTTCAGGTGTAGCCGATGTGGTTAGTTTCGGAGGACATATCAAAACTTTTGAGGTGAGTGTGAACCCCAACCTGCTATCTAAATTCAGCCTCACTGCACTGGATGTTTACAATGCTTTGCAAAGAGCCAATGTGAATGTGGGTGGTGATGTACTTCGCCAGGGGCAGCAGGCATTTGTGGTGCGCGGTATAGGTGTGGTAAGCAGCGTTGCTGATATAGAAAAAATTATTGTCAAAAACCTGAATGGTGTTCCTGTACGTATGACCAACATCGGTACCGTACATGAATCCGCCTTGCCACAGTTGGGAATTGTGGGCCGCGACAACCATGATGATGTGGTGGAAGGCATTGTGCTGATGCGCAAAGGCGAAAATCCGGGTGAGGTATTGCCCAATCTGAAAGCCAAAGTGAACTATCTGAATACTGTCGTTTTGCCTTCGGATGTGCATATCAAAGTTTTCTACGACCGCACTGAGCTGAACAAACATACGCTGAGCACAGTGGGAGAAAATGTGATCATGGGCATTACACTGGTTACGATTATCCTGCTGATTTTCCTGGCCGACTGGCGCACAACGGTTACTGTTGCCCTGGTCATTCCGCTGGCTTTGCTTTTTGCATTTATATTGATGCGCGCCAAAGGAATGAGTGCTAACCTGCTTTCCATTGGCGCGATCGACTTCGGGATTATTATTGATGGTGCAGTTGTGATGGTTGAGGGTCTGTTTGTCATGCTGGCGCACTGGGCCGAAAAGGAAGGCATGGAAAACTTTAACAAACGCGCCAAATTGGGCAGAATTTTGAAAACTGCGGTGGAAATGGGAAAATCCATTTTCGTCTCAAAACTGATTATCATTACTGCTCTGCTTCCTATTTTCTCTTTTCAGAAAGTGGAAGGTAAACTGTTCAGTCCGCTGGCTTTTACCATGGGATTTGCATTGCTGGGCGCTCTGCTGCTTGCCCTTACATTTGTGCCGGTGATGAGCAGTATACTGCTGAGAAAGAATGTGCGTGAACGTCATAATCCGATCATAGAATTTCTCAACCGCAACTACGCACCGCTGCTCGACCATGTGATGCTGCATCCAAAACGGGCAGTGACCACCGCTCTCATTGCATTGAGCATTGCCATTTTTTCATTCCGCTGGGTAGGCTCCGAATTCCTGCCGCATTTGAATGAAGGCTCCATTTACGTACGCGCCAGCATGCCGCTGTCAGTGAGTCTGGAAGATAGCTACCACTATACCCGTAAGTTTCGCCAGATTTTTGAACAGTTTCCGGAAGTGAGAGGGGTTATTTCCCAAACCGGCCGCCCCAACGACGGAACGGATGCGACAGGCTTTTTCAACCAGGAATTTTTTGTCGATCTTTTCCCAAAAGAAGAATGGAAACGCGACATCACGAAAGAGCAGCTCATTGCCCAAATGCAGGCTAAACTGGCAGGATATAAGGGAATAGATTTTGGATTCTCTCAACCGATTTCTGATAATGTCGAAGAGGCTGTTTCGGGTGTAAAGGGTTCTATCGCCGTGAAAATCACGGGTGATAATCTGAACATTCTGGACAAAAAAGCAGATGAAGTATATGCACAGCTGAAAACCGTGAAGGGAGTCGAAGATCTGGGTGTGTTCCGGAACCTGGGACAGCCGGAGTTACGCATCACATTGAATCCTGATAAGATGGCACACTATGGTGTAGATGCTGCCGATGCTAATGCAGTGATTGAGATGGCGATCGGAGGAAAAGCGGTAAGTCAGGTGTACGAAGGCGAGAAAAAGTTCGACCTGCGGCTCAGATACGACCAGCAGTACCGGTCGAGTATTGATCAGATTGGAAACCTGCTCGTTCCGACACTGAATGGAGGAAAAATACCATTGAAGGAAATTTCACTGATTGACAACCAGGCCGGTCCGGCATTTATTTACAGAGAAGACAATGCCCGTTTTATTGCTGTAAAATTCTCGGTTCGCGGTCGTGACCTGGGCAGTGCAGTGGACGAAGCACGTGGAAAAGTGAAGGCACATGTACAGCTGGCGAAGGGTTATGAGATCAAATGGAATGGTGAATTTGAAAATCAGGAACGTGCCGAAAGACAACTCATGGTGGTAGTTCCCATCAGCATCCTGTTGATTTTCTTCATCCTGTTTGCATCATTCGGAAATACGCTGGACTCCGTTCTTGTACTACTCAACGTTCCGTTTGCCCTCATTGGCGGTATTGCAGCGTTACTTCTGACAGGAACAAATTTTAGTATATCGGCCGGGGTTGGTTTCATTGCACTCTTCGGTGTCGCCACGCAGGATGGCGTTATTCTCGTCAATAAATTCCGGCACAATTTGCAGGCGGGTATGCCGCTCATAGAGGCGATCAAAGATGGTGCGCGGTCACGGCTTCGTCCGGTTATCATGACAGCACTCATGGCCTCGCTAGGACTGCTACCTGCGGCATTAAGCACCGGAATAGGCTCTGAAACACAGAAACCGCTGGCAATCGTCGTCATTGGCGGACTTATGACTGCAACACTGCTGTCACTTCTGATACTGCCAACGATTTACGAATTCATTTACAGCAGCAGGGAAAGAAGAAAAAAACTTTTGAAATAATTTAAAAGGCACGATACAGGAATAAGTTGTATCGTGCCTTTATCTATCTTTATTGAAACCAGGCTATTTCATCAACATGTTTGGATCACCAACTACATTCCGTAAAATCAGAACTTATCTGCTCCTGTATGCAGGGCTTTTTGCTTTTACCAGCTACGGATTTGCTGCCGATTCAGACTCCGTATCAACCAGCAACAATACGCCGCGTTTT
>DASYHR010000004.1:0-2766 GCA_035998385.1 Dyadobacter sp.
GGCTCTGGATATCGTCTGGTCGCATTCTGAGTTATTTTCCAAAGTTGGTGTTTTTTCAGGAGCGCTATGGTGGAGACAAAAAGCGTTGGATGCTGGTTATGAAGAAAATGACCGCATCATGCATGCCCGAATCCGGAATCAGGTACACAAACCTGGTTTACAATTCTGGTTTCAGTGTGGTACCAATGACGAAACCGACGATCGTGATTTTGACGGCGTTATTGACTCAATTCAGGATACATTGGAATGTATTGCAGAATTGGAAAAGAAAGGCTACGATTGGCATACTGATGTGCGCTATATTGAAGTGAAAGGAGGGGAACACAATGTACCTACCTGGGCTGCTGTGATGCCGGAATTTCTGATTTGGGCATTTCCGAAGAAAAGAATAGCGATGCCTTCTTCTATATGGTAGCAATTAACGAGCTGAAAAGCTCAGCCCGTTAATTGTAAGTATGAATCTACAGAGCAGACAAAAATGCCATGGTATCTACGGCATCCGCATAATCGGTCAATCCAGGACTTTGAGTGCCACCAAATGGCACTGCACCGTGTATAGCAACTGCCTCACTGCCGACCACACATTGAATTTTTTCAGAAGATTCAAGAAGTATGGCTTTGACAGAATCAGCATGCTCATAAAACTCGAAATGGACTACGCTGATAGGTGAGACGAGAGCCGTACTTTCGTTGAATATTAAAAATCCATTATCGAAGTGAGGTACGCGGTTTACCAGTAGTATAGAACGGTTATACTCGTAGTTATTGAAGTACTTATGATGATTTGCGCAGATCGGGCGGAAGACTTCAAGTGACTCATATAACTTGGTAAAATCATATCCGGCAGGAACATAAATCTTCGATACATTCCTGCATCCCAATCCAAAATACTGAAAGATATCTTTACCAAGGGCGGCAAGCTCTTCCGAACTCTCTGACCCATCCAAAACCGCTACAGAGGTACGGTTTTTTCTGATGATATGTGGTTTTTTAGAAAAGTAGTAGTGAAAGTACCGGGCTGTGTTGTCGCTTCCTGTTGCAATATACGCATCAGCTTCATTGAGGCGTTCCACAAAGCGGATCTGATCGGCAAAAACGGGTTCTATCTCAACTAATTTTTCAAGCATATAAGTAATCAAAGCCTGGTCATCAGAAGCTGGCTTGGCTAGAAGTGTATGCCCGCTGATCAGAACAGATAATGCATCATGAAAACCAACTCCGGGTATGTTGCCAGCCATCACAACACCAACCTTTACATGGTGTTCAGGTTCGCTGTATTCGGCCATCCATGCCTCCAAAACCTCCCGATCCAGATAATTCGTAGCAAATGCATCCAGCGAGGTGCGTACATTAGCTACGGTGAACCAGTTGTTTTTACTATTAGATGCAGCAATCCATTTCTCGATCTCCGGTGCATTTTCTTCACTATATATATATGTACCCAGTTTCACAAAGGCATCAATGCGGCTTTTTCTTGATATCATTCTAGCTTGACTATAAAAAGTATAATGGCAATTAAGGTTTTTAATTTTCTGATTGTTGTGAAACTTTAAATAATTATATTTGTTTCTTCAAGAGTGAGAAAATAAGAACAAATATAAACAATCCGGCGACTATGGCTATAATGATAACCGATGAATGCATAAATTGCGGGGCGTGCGAGCCAGAATGCCCCAATACTGCTATTTATGAAGGAGGCGTTGAATGGACATGGGGGGAAGGCACCAGTTTAGACGAAGTAGATTTTGGTGATGGCACAGTGGTAAGCGGCAAAGAAAAGCAGGCACCTGTTTCAGATGAATTCTATTATATAGTATCAGATAAATGTACCGAGTGTGTAGGGTTCCATGAAGAACCACAGTGTGCAGCAGTTTGCCCTGTCGACTGTTGTGTAGACGATCCCGACAATGAGGAAGAAGAAGAAACTCTTCTGGCAAAGAAAGCCTGGATGCACGGCGAATAGTCCGACACTCCTGATCAGATATTACCAAGCCCCGCAACAGCGGGGCTTTTTTTGTGCCCTTGCATATTCATAATGGTAATTTAAGAATAAACGACACTCTTGTGTATTCCTCAAAGTATTAAACAATATTTTGCATTTGGTCTACATTGCAGAATATTAGTAAATGTTTAGAATCTTAAAATTTGGTTAGTTTTTGTATCAAAAGCTATAAAAAAGAGTACAAAAACATGAATATTGGTGTTTTTAAGATAAATTTTGATGATAATATTTGATAAATACAAAATAACTACAATATTTGAATCACAATATCAGCCCGAATCAGAATTTAACTTAAACAGAATATAATTATGAAAAAAGTCTATTGCACAGTATTATCTTTAATGATACCATTTTTGGGTTTTACAAAGTCATTCGAAGATCACAAGACAAAGGCCGACACCTTGACAACTGTTGCAGAAGTGAAAGAGGATGAAGAATCCAAAGGCGCATTCGCTTTTTCAGGTTATCTGGATTCTTACTACTCCGCTAATTTCAACAAGCCTCAGTCTCGCAGCAATGGCGGCGCAGCTGGAACAGCAAGGGTTTTTGATACAAGAAGCGGTCAGTTTTCACTCGGACTTGTTCAGACCAGAGTTGCCTATACAAACAGTAAATCGGAAGCAGTTGTAGATCTTACATTTGGACCGAATGCGAATATGGGTAACTATGGTAACGCAGTATTCAGTACGGCCCTTGCGATTAAGCAGGCGTACTTCACGTATAAGTTTACCGACAAATTTTCGATGACGGCGGGTCAGTTCGGA
>DASYHR010000023.1:0-15250 GCA_035998385.1 Dyadobacter sp.
TACAACGGAAAACCTACATTATGGGGTAAGTGGAATCCTGATTACGTGAATTCTTTTCCAAAAAATGTGGGGGATCGTAAATTGAACTCGTCCAACATTATTGCGATGCTTCAGACTGCTTATCATTTCACTAAAAAAGAGAAATACAAAGAGAAGGCATTTGAACTGATGACGAAACATGGCTATTTCGAAAATCTGATGCGCCCGATGGAGCTGATCGGAAAAGCCCCGGAAGATGCAACAGCTCACGCCAAACATATGTCCGACGGCTGGAACCACTCTGATGATGAAATGTATTTTCTGGGGTATTGGGGTTTATATCGCTACGCTCTGAATGATACATTAAAAGCCCGGTACAAAGAAACGATTATCGACCATTGGAAGGCGGAAAGGCCGGAAAAAGAAGGTGCATGGAACATGTTCACAGCGGTTACCGGAACAGATACTTTTGATCTGAATGAGGCGGTCTGGTACTTGCAGAAACATCCGCTGGACATGATTGACTGGCGGATCCGCAACAGTCAACGAAAGGATATTGAAAGAGTTGAGCCAAATTTCCGCAAGCAGACGATTAAAGAAGTTTTGCCTGCCAGCGAACGACCTATCCAAAGGCATAACGGTAACACGTTCAATCTGGATCGGAATAATAGTAACGGAACATCGGCGCAAAGTGCGGGAGATATATGGTTGCTCCCCTACTGGCTGGGAAGATATCTGGGTGTAATCAGTGCTCCGGCAGCTAAATAGCTATTGTTCCGAAGTTATTTTCATTTTTCCGATCAGTATTACCGCTGTAACTTTGAAAACATATCTGATCATTTTACTAACTATAGCAGTTATGAATTCCCGCCAGCCTGATACGGATGAGAAGCAGATCACCCATGATCTTTCTTACCATCACGATCTTGATAACAATGATAACTTTTCACCCGACGGCTCATGGCTCGTTTACGATACGCGTACAGATGACGGTGGTATCGCTGCATCAGCCAAAATTGAAAAAGTAAATATCAATACAGGCGAAAAGAAAATTTTGTTTCAGATTGAAAACAATCATCCCTGGGGCCCGGGCGCAGGAGCCGTAAGTTATAGTCCGGCTGAAAATGCAGTTGTGTTTATTCACGGACTTGCATCCAGCACGGAAGCAAATCCCTACCAGCAATGGCGGCGTACCGGTGTTATTATTGAAGATGCGAATCCGAATAAACCTGTATACATGGATGCCCGCGACGTTACTCATCCATTCACACCTGGAGCATTACGTGGGGGAACGCACAGGCACGAATGGAGCGGAGACGGAAATTGGATTGGGTACACCTATAACGATGCGATTTTAAAGGCACTGGAAGACAGCACAGGAGAACGCCATAATCTGCGCACAATTGGTGTGTCGAAAAGAGGCATTCCGGTACAGGTGGATGACTCTGAAGAAAATGTATCAGGAACCTGGTACAGCGCCCTGGTGGTAAAAGTGACACCAAATCCTAAACCCGGAAGTGATGAGATCAGTCATGCGGCGGGTGATAGCTGGGTTGGCAAAAATGGTTATCTGAAAAACGGAAAGCAGCAAATTGCCAGAGCATTTCTTGGCACAGTCAAAACAAAAGAGGGTAAGGACAATTCTGAAGTCTTTATTGTAGATATCCCCGGGGATATAGATGTCCCTGGCGATAGCGGTCCGTTAGAAGGAACTACCACTACATTCCCCATGCCTCCGAAAGGAACAGCGCAGCGACGGTTAACAAATACGACCGGCTCAGCAAAACCAGGCTGTTCAGGTATCGTTCGCTCCTCAACTGATGGCAGTATGCTGGCTTTCCTGGCTTTCGACGATTCGGGTATTCAGCAGGTTTTTCTAATCCCGGCAGCAGGCGGAACAATGAGGCAGCTCACCTATCACGAATCCGACGTACATGGGAATGTAAGGTGGCATCCGGATGGCAAGCATGTAAGTTATATTTGGAAAGGAAGTATAATGCTTTGCGAAACCGGCACCGAAGACTTCGGGAAGCGATTTATTCAACTTACTGTACCCGGCCCCTCAGCCCCAACCAATACGGTTTGGTCGCCGGATGGCAAAACCATTGCCTTTAACAGACTAGTAAAGTCAGAAAATAAACAATCTGCGACACAACAGATTTTTATCAAAACAATAAGATAAAGAAAGAACTCGTAGTTTAATCCTGCGGTGCCTTTTGTAGTTTTCTGGAAGAATCTCTGATCAACAGTTCAGACTTCAACACCACTGTATTGTCAGGATTTATAAATGCAGTACCTGCCAGATGATTGATCATCGTGTTCACGGCGATAGCTCCCATCTCCTTGCCCGGATAGTAAACCGTTGTGAGGCTCGGCTCCACTACCTGAGAAACAGGATCGTTGTTGAACCCAGCAATGGCAATGTCTTCCGGAATACGGTAGCCGCGTTGCTTCAGCTCTTGTATACAGCTGATGGCACAAATATCATTGGCAACAAAAATGGCATCAGGACGTACAGGCAGCTTTTCCATATGATCCACAGACGCCTTTCCTGCTTCTCTCGAAAGATCCGTCTGCATCACCAACGTCTCATCGAATACAATTCCATGCGACTGCATAGCTTTCCGATAACCAGTTAGCCTATCCATGTATACATTCCTTTTCAGGTTTCCCGTAACGTGCATGATACGCGTGCAACCCTGCATAATGAGGTGCGATGTAACATCATAGCCAGCCTTTTCATTGTCTATCACGATGGTAGCGCAGGCTGAATGATCGAATATTCTGTCAAAAAACAATACAGGTACGCGCTTTTTTACAAAATTCTCGAAATGCTCAAAACCTTCCGTGTCATAAGCTAATGAAACCAGTAAGCCATCCACACGGCTGTTGTACATGGTTTTGGCATTTGACTTTTCCTTTCCCTGGGACTCCAGCGATTGGCTGATCAGCAGATTGTAGCCTGCCTTGTTGGCCACTTCCTCCATACCGGCGAGTACGGCCGACATAAAACTACTATCCAGTCTGGGAACAATGACACCAAGCGTACTGGTACTTTTTCGCCTCAGGTTACTTGCAAATGTGTTTGAGCGGTAGCCGAGCTCAGCCGCCTTTTTGGCAATGGAAAGTTTGGTATTGCTATTGATCGCCGGATGGTCGTTCAATGCTCTGCTGACTGTAGCAGGAGAGAGATTGAGGATTTTAGCGATATCATATATAGTTACTTCCTTTTCCATGGGTAATTCGGATGCGTCTTTGTATTTTATAAAAAACAGAAGACAAATGTAAGGGATATTGCAACCGATTGCGTCCATGTATATACCCCAATTCCTTACTGGCATGATCGACCCCAATAAATAAAGAACTGACAGTTGATGCAATCGGTTACAATCCAAATTAAAACAAATATTTTTATATTATTAACTTAAATTCTTTTTGTTCAGATGATTCATACCATGCGTTGGTTTGGCCCGAATGATCCCGTCTCATTGTCTGACATACGTCAGGCGGGCTGCAGTGGCGTTGTAAGTGCCCTGCATCAGATTCCGGTGGGTGATGTGTGGAGTGCAGAGGCTATTCAGGAAAGAATCAGTATAATCGAAAAGGACAATCAGAAACTAACTCCCTTACATTGGCTGGTAGTAGAAAGCCTGCCGGTTCACGAGCATATCAAGAAGGGACTTCCGTCAAGAGATCAATACATTGAAAACTACAAAGTATCGCTAAAAAATCTGGCAGAGGCAGGTATCGCAACAGTCTGTTACAACTTTATGCCGGTGTTGGACTGGTCGAGAACACAGCTGGACTATACCCTTCCCGAAGGACAGCAAACATTGAGATTCGTATGGGAAGATTTTGCTATTTTCGATTTGTTTATACTGAAACGACCAGATGCTGAACAGGATTATGAACCTGAGATCAGAGCATCGGCTCAGTCGAAGTTCGGGGCAATGACCGCTGATGAGATTCGTATTCTTACAAATACAGTTCTACTCGGATTGCCCGGGTCTGAAGAAGCTTTTGATCTGGCAGTTTTCCAGGATCTTTTGAACGCATATCAGGAGATTGATGATCAGACATTACGCCGGAATCTCTATTATTTCATACAACAAGTTGCGCCTTATGCTCAGGAATTAGGTATCAATCTTTGTATACATCCGGACGATCCTCCACGACCGCTATTAGGATTACCACGTGTAGTGAGTACAGAGGCCGATCTGGCAGAACTCATGCAGGCAAGTGATGTGACAGCCAACGGAATCACCTTTTGTACAGGTTCACTTGGTGTGCGACCTGATAATAATCTGCCCGGAATGATTCGCCGCTTTGGAGACCGTATTCATTTTGTACATCTCAGGACAACAAAAAGAGAAACTGGTACACGAAACTTCCACGAAGCACCTCACCTGAATGGCGACGTGGATATGTACGAGGTGGTCAAAGCACTTTTACTGGAAGAACAAAAACGCAAAGAAGCAGGCACAAAGGCAGCTCAACTTCCGATGAGACCTGATCACGGATTTCAGATGCTGGACGATTTGCATAAAAAAACATATCCGGGTTATTCCGGCATAGGCCGGCTCAAAGCCCTGGCCGAGTTGCGGGGACTGGAATTGGGCATCAAGCGGTCATTAAACATATAGTGAATTTAAAAAGTATTATTTTATGGCGATTGAAAATGAACTGACTGCATCTCAGAACCTGCTGCAACAACCCTTTTCTTTGGATGGACAGCTGGCTGTAGTGACAGGAGGAGGAAGCGGAATCGGATTTTATATAACACAGTGTATGGTTGCAGCCGGCGCACGGGTTGTGATCACCGGCAGAAGAGAAGATGTATTGAAAGAAACAGCCAAAACTTTGGGTGATCAGGTAAGTTACTTCGTAAATGACATCACGAAACTATCCACCATTCCCGACCTTGTTGCTGCTATTGAAGAAGCTCAAGGACCCATTGATATCCTGGTCAATAATGCGGGTATCAATATGAAAAAACATGCTGTAGAAGTGACAGATGAAGATTTTGACCGTGTAGTTCAAACCAATCTGCATGCTGTATTCTCCATGACGCGTGAAGTGGGAAAACGCATGGTGGAAAGAAAACGTGGATCTATCATCATGATCACCTCCATGGCAGCATTGTACGGAATCGACCGGGTTGTAGCGTATACGGCATCCAAATCGGCAATCGGAGGAATGGTCAAAGCGCTCACAACGGAGTTTTCTCCTTACAATGTCCGGGTCAATGCTATAGCACCTGGGTTTATTGAAACACCTATGATGCTGACTGCCATGAACGGAGATCCTTCCCGCCGCGACAAAGCGATGGATCGTACCCCGATGGCGGTCTGGGGTAAGCCGGATGATATAGGATGGGCAGCAGTGTTTCTTGCTTCGCCGGCGGCTAAGTTCATCACCGGCGTTTCGCTACCTGTAGACGGCGGTAATTCCATCGGTTTCTAGCTCTCAGTTAACCTTAAATATATTCCTAACCTTGAAGAATTGATAAATGAAAAAACACTTTTTGATTAGCCGAATCGTATTTCTGGCTTTTATCTGTACCCTTTTGATGACTGGCAGCGTAATGGCCCAGAAGATTAAATGGAGTAAGGTCAAAGTTTTAGTTTACACCAAAAATGGCCAGGGGTACGTGCACGACAATATTGCGAGTTCTGTCACCGCGATCCAGGCTCTGGGCAAAGACAATGGCTTCAAAGTAGATGTAAGTGATGATCCTGCCCTATTCACAGATGAAAACCTGAAACAATACGACGCACTGATTTTCTCAAATACCAACAACAATGTGTTTGATACAGATGCGCAGCGTGTCGCGTTGATGCGGTACATTCAGGCGGGCGGAAACTTTGTAGGATTACATTCGGCCTGTGGTACTGAACGGAGCTGGAAATGGTTCAAAGGATTACTGGGAGGCACGTTCTTCTGGCACGAACCCGGCCAAGCATTTGCCGTTAATGTTTTGGATGCCAAAAACCCTTCCCTGTCGCATTTGCCTGCGCGATGGAAAAGAGAAAAAGATGAGTTTTACTTTCTGAAAGAGATGAGTGTGAACCTGAATGTGCTGGCAGTAAATGATCATACAACCATAGAAAAGCCAGGCGGAAAGGCACTTGATACTTTCGGTAGTGTATTCCCGTCGGTATGGTGGCACGAATACGATGGAGGCCGGGCCTTCTATACTTCGCTGGGTCACGAAAAAACAGATTATGAAAAGGATGATCTGAGAAAGCACATTCTTGGGGGAATTGAATGGGCGATCGGACCTCAAAAACCCAGGAACTACAGTAAAGCTTACGCCACCAAACCCTAGCCCGAAAGGCCAATATTCCTTAACATAAAGCAGCGCCCGATAATAATCCGAAGACCACATTCCGAAGGAATGTTACCAAAAGACAAGCATAGCCCAAAGGGCTTATATCTCTTAACGTCGGGCAGCGCCCGACATACAAATCCGGATCAGATGAATAATTCAGAACAGAACAACCAGAACCGTAGAGACTTCCTGAAAAAAGCCGCAACCGGTACCGCAGGTATCATCGCCGCAAGTATGTTCCCTACTATAGTACCAGCAAGTGTTTTTGGCAAGAATGCCCCGAGTAACAGAATCAATATCGGGCAGATCGGCTTCGGGAGGATTGGTGCCTCACACGATTTGCCTGAGGTAATTAAAAACGAAGCAGCTCATGTAATCGCAGTTGCAGACCTTGACAAAAATCGTCTGGCTCAGGGAAAAGCCTGGATTGAAAAGAAATATGCTGAACGTACAGGAAAAGACAAATACCTCGAAGTAAAAACTTACGAAGACTATCACGAAATTCTTGGAAGAAAAGATATTGATGCCGTGATTATCAGTACACCTGATCACTGGCATGCGCAACCGGCTATGGAAGCAGCAGCGGCAGGCAAACATATCTATATGCAGAAACCTACTTCGCTGACGATCCGGGAAGGCCGCCAAATGGCAGATATGGTGATTAAGAAAAAAGTCATATTCCAGCTCGGCAGCCAGCAACGCTCCATGAATCCGTGGCCTCAATTTAAGCGTACCTGTGAACTGGTAAGAAACGGACGTATCGGTAAACTTAAAAAAGTATACGTCGGCTTGCCGGGTGACCCTGCGGGCGGAGACATCACGAAAATGCCAATTCCCGCCAATTTAAATTATGACATGTGGCTTGGCTCGACACCTGATGTATATTATACCAAAGATCGCGTGCACTCTCAAACTGACATGTTCAATGAACGTCCGGGATGGCTTCGCCTGGAGCAGTTCGGAGCAGGAATGATTACAGGATGGGGATCTCACCATATCGATATTGCCCACTGGGGCATGGACACCGAATTGACCGGCCCGATAGAAATAGAAGGTACCGCACAGTTCCCTGCTAAAGGATCCGGACTTTGGGATGTACACGGAGACTTCCTCGTGAATGCGAAATATGCCAATGGCGTAGACATGGAAATAGGTGGCACTAATCCGAACGGCGTCAAATTCGAAGGAACAGACGGCTGGATATTCGTTTCGAGAGGAAATGTTGGCGTAACGGCCACCGATCCTGGTGCCGCACAAGGCAAAGAGAACAAAGCTTTTTATGCCAGTGATCCAAAAATATTGGGTTCGGTAATAGGCGAAAATGAGATTCATTTATACGAAAGTCCGGAGCAGCACCAGAACTGGATCGAAAGTATCCAGAGTGGTAAACAAACCATCAGTCATGCAGAAATTGCACAACGCTCCTGCACAGCATGTCTTCTGGCGCATACTGCCATGAAACTGGGAAGAAAACTAAAATGGGATCCTAAAAAGGAGGATTTCATTGGCGACAAAGAAGCAAGCGCGACTTTATCCAGACCTCAGCGTGGTAAGTACGGAACAAACAAAGTAAAAGGCTGATCGCGTTCACTTTCATCGAAATGAAACAACCTTTATGGGAAACCGTGAAGGTTGTTTTATTTTGCAGCATATTGTCAAAACAGAATATGCGATTTTTAAGCCCACTACGAGTAGTAACATTCCTGATTCTATCAACAGGATATTGCCTGGCACAGTCCGGTAATCCTATATCAATTCCCGGAACAAAGTATAGCCTGACGCCGCCGACCGGATTTGAAATTGCTAAACAATTTTCAGGATTTCACAATGCAGGCACCGGTGCATCTATCATGCTGAATGAATTGCCTGCGCCACTGGACGTCGTTCAAAAAGGCTTCGATGCTGATGCATTAAAGAGTAAAGGAATGACGCTACTGGATGATCAAACCATCAATTTCAATGGAAACAAAGCGAGAATTCTCAAAATCAGTCAATTTGCAAACGGCGCTTTATACTCAAAAGAAACCTTGATTTTTGGAGATAGTACAAAGACAGTGTTGGTGAATGGGGTATATCTCGAAAAAAATAAAGACAGTGAAGCTGAGATCAGAAAGGCTGTACTTTCTACCCGATACGATGCGAACAGGACGATCAATCCTTTTGACGCCGTGAATTTCACAGTGGATGCCGGAGGTACCGGTTATAAGTTTGCTACAACGTTAAGCGGCAGTTTGATTTACACACCAAGCGGAAAAATATCGCCCGACAAACCGTTGTTCATAGCAGGCAATTCAATCTCCAAAGTGGCCGTCACCGATAGAAGGGAATTCAGCCTCAACAGATTCAAGAAACTCCCGAATACGCAATCCATTCACATCAAAGAGATTAACCCTATTACAATCGACGGACTGGAAGGTTACGAGATTACTGCCGCTGACACATCAGGAAAGGAAAATATCTATCAGATGGTGCTATTCTCTGAAACCAATGATTATTATATCTTAGCGGGCAATACGAAAGAAAGTAGTCCAGAAAGTTTGGAAGCGTTCAGGAAGATTGCTTTGACGTTCAAGAGGAAGTGATTATAAACACACTGATTTATTTGATTTATAATTACATAAAATCCTTTTAACATTCCAATAGCAGAGGATCGCTTAACAACGATTCACATAATAGTTATTATTCATAGTCTAGTGTGTAAAATTAATTTTTGTGATCAAACATAAATTGTATGGAGTTATCTCACTCACTTTTCTCCTCAATAAAAGATATCATTATTCAGGCAAAACAAGTTGCCTATAGAAATAACAACAGCATATTGTTGCATATGTACTGGCAGATAGGCAAACTGATTGTTGAAGATCAACAAAACGGAAATGAGAAAGCGGCCTATGGAAAATCGGTATTGAAGAATCTTAGCAAATTGTTAACTACGGAATTTGGAAAAGGTTTCGATGAACGAAATCTAAACAACATTAGAGCATTCTATTTTACATTCCCAATTTGGAACGCAGTGCGTACCGAATTGAGCTGGACACATTACCGGATTATCAGTCGTGTTGAGAATGAATCAATGAGAACGCAATATATCCGGCATAGCATTGAAGGGAACTGGGATACACGCACATTACAGCGGAACATAAACACCAACTATCTTGGAAGGACACTGGAATTAGCACCAGAGCATAAACACCCTGCCCCAACCTACTTTATCAAAGACCCTTATATCTTCGAATTTTTGGGTATGCCCGCCGATCATAATAATTCAGAGAACAATATCGAAACTGCGCTGGTAAATCATCTACAAGCTTTTTTGATGGAACTTGGTAAAGGATATGCTTTTGTAGCCAGGCAGCAACATATTGTAACAGACACATCTGATTTTTACATCGACCTTGTTTTTTACAACTACTACCTGAAATGTTTTGTGTTGATAGACCTTAAAACAAAAAAGCTTACACACGGCGATATTGGTCAGATGGACATGTATGTACGAATGTATAACGATCTGAAAAAAGGAGAAGACGATAACCCTACACTGGGCATTATTCTTTGTACAGAAAAAGATGAAACCATTGTAAAATACAGTGTTCTCGCTGAAAACGAGCATTTATTCGCCAGCAAATACCGTCTTTACTTACCTAAAGAAGAAGAGTTGAAACAGCTAATAGAGCGAGATAGAATCAACTTTGAGCTTGATAATGAGTAGTGGCAAACAAAGTGTCTCCTCTTCTAACCCACTAATAATTCCCCTTATACTCCCGTGGCGTATGCCCTATATACCGTTTGAAATTTCTGTTAAAGTTGGATAGGGAATCGAAACCACTGTCATAAGCGATCTGGGCTATGGTCCACTGATCTTCCAGCAATAGTTTGCAGGCGTGGCCAATCCTGATTTCATTTACAAAATCGATAAAGGTTTTATTTGAACGCGCTTTAAAATACCTGCAAAATGCGGCCTCACTCATGCCCGCCAGTGAGGCTACGTCGCCCAATCTTATTTCCTGCGCAAAATGCTGCAGTACATAGCTGTGCACCTTTTGCATACGTTCAGTTTCAGATATTTTATAGGTATTGACATATCCGTAACTGGCAATCGGAGTGCCGCCTTCTTCGTGTGACAATCTATTCAACAGTGTCATCAAACGAAGCACACTTTGAAAGCCTTCTTCATGCAACATACCTTCCAACTCAGCTCTCAAATGGTCACGCAAAGCCCCTTTGTAGGCAATTCCTCTCTTTGAATCAATCATCAGCTGTTTGAGAGCAAGCATTTCAGGTCTGTCCAAAAAGTCCTTTCCTAAAAAATCTTCCTGGAAATAAAGCACTATGCCCCGCGTTGTCAGACCAGAGTCAGCATTGAAATAATCAGAATCACTTCTCCATAAATGAGGAATGTCAGGGCCTAAAAAAACAGTGTCTCCAGGCTCGAAAGTGTGAATGGAATCTCCGATCAAACGCTTTCCTGTACCCTCCAGCACAGTGAAGAGCTGATAGTGTGGATGAAAATGCCAGTTGGGATCGAAATGGGATTCTTTCAACTCCTGAACCGTAACCGTTCTCACCTGGCTTTCGATATTTTTATGAATCGGGGCTTTCATATCACAACACCTTTATTTTGATCAAATACAGCGATTTAACACAAATATAGGTCAAAAAACAGTTTAATGATTCGTTTTGAAGAGGAAAAAGACCTCATATTATCTGAACGTATAGCGATTATCTCAGGTTTATATTAATTCTGAATTGTAAATGCGATAGAAGAAAATAGAGAAAATATCGTTACTGTTCTACCCCTTCGACGATTTCAGCAAGAATCTGGCATAGTTTTTACAAGCAGATTGCACAGAAAAATCGAAGATCAACCTTTGTGATTCCAAGTTGAGAACACGATTCCCTTATCAGTTATAAGACGTATATCATCATGACGAAAATCTTCAAATTGTTAACATTATCGGTTGCAGCCATAAGTCTTGTTAGTTGTGGTAAAACAGCAACCACCATTGTAAGCGACAAAGAACTAACAGGCAAGTGGCAATTGGAAAGTGTGGTTGAGAACAGTGACACTATTTACCGACCAGCCGTGAAAAACGGAATGTATGACGTGAGTGTCACATTTAAGGAAAAGGGTGAACTTGAAGCTACTTCCTCTACCAATTACCTGACGGGCTTTTATGAAACTGCACAGCTCAATGCTATCCATGTGGGCGGTGACGGAACTGAAAGAAAGGAAACTTCCTGGGGAAATTTATTCGTAAATGCTTTGCCTCAGGTGAATTTGTACGATCTAAAATCAAACAACCGGCTTGTGCTGTTTTACAACAACGACAGTCAGCTGATATTCAGCAGAGCCAGATAGAGTTACAATAAAATTACAGACAGAAACCGGGTCATTCAAATGACCCGGTTTTTTTGTTTTAAGTGGTTTTATTTTAACTCAAACATCTATGCTCCCATACAGATCAATCAAAATAGAATCAATACTAATCAAATGCCGTAAATTGATTAGTATTATATCTCTGTAAAATTGTACAAAGTTAAATTGCCGCTATACACGCCGGCAAATCTCTAAATCCTATTGTCTACAACGGCAAGCCCAGTAGCGTTACCGTTCAAAATTAGTTTTGATGAAATATAGCATGAACCTTCTCCTTTGGGGGAATCAAATTGACGAAAGCCTCTTTCCTACACTGGAATTGATTAAGGAAATCGGTTTCGATGGTGTAGAAGTACCCATCTTCAATACAAATCCTGAACATTGGTTCGGGTTCCGAAAAAAACTGGATGAGCTTGGACTTGCCTGTGAAACCGACACTATCTGCGGACCCAGCGAACACCTCATCAGTGCAGATCCTGCCATGAGACGCCATACAGTTGAACACTTAAAGCGCGCATTGGATTGTTCTCTTGTATTGGGCGCTACCAAATTGATGGGACCCTATCATTCTGCATTAGGTGTTTTCACAGGTCAGCCAGCTACAGCGCAGGAATGGCAATGGGGTATTGAAGGGATCCGTGAAGTGGCTGATTACGCAGAGTCACTGGATATTACCTTAGGTCTGGAATACCTGAATCGTTTCGAGTTGTATCTAACAAGCTGCGGAGATGAATTGATTCGTTTTGTCGATGAAGTGAATCATCCGAATTGTAGGATCATGTTTGATACATTCCACGCCAATATTGAAGAGAAAAATATCGGTGATACGATTCGGAAGGCAGGAGATCGCATTTCGTTTATCCAGTTATCAGAAAATGACCGCTCTACGCCCGGTAAAGGCAATGTAGATTGGGAAGGTATTTTCCAAGCAATCAAGGATATCAATTACGATGGCTGGATCAGTATGGAAGCATTCAGTCCAAAATTACCGGTTGCCAATATCTGGCGTAAAATGTTTGATTCTGAAGAGCAATTGATGCGCGACGGTCTGTCATTTATCAAGGCAAATATCTGATCATACACAATCACAATCTTTAAGCCACTGCTATTCAAATGAATGGCGGTGGCTTTTTACATTCCGGAGCTCTCATTATTTAGTCAAATAATTTCACAATAATCTCACATTCAGAATATTACACCGACAATGATGTAACCCAAGGAGACTCATAAGGTTTAAAAACTTAATGGATATTTAATTTGGTATTGGTCTAAATAAGCCTACTTTTGCGCCATTAACACCAACGTCCCCATACAAATAGCCTTATGAGAATACTCTTTACATTTCTTTTTACCGTGACGCTGTCGGTTGCGTTTGCCCAGACGGCAATTGTAAAAGGAAAAATTACATCCTCAACGAATGAGCCTGTGGAGCTCATCAACCTCATCCTGAAAGAAACAGGAAAAGGAACAATTACTTCGAGCTCGGGCGATTTTGAATTTTCAGGACTTGAAGCAGGCAGTTACCATATCATCGGAACCGGAATCGGTTTTAAAAGAATTGAAAAGCAAGTCCATATAAAAGATGGAGAAACGGTGAGTATCGCTCTTGAAGCTATTGAAGATGCACGCCTTCTGCAAACTGTTGACGTGATCGGGAACTCTGGATCCAGCTATAAGAACGACCTATCGTTTATAGGAAGCCGTACTGCAACGCCAGTTCGGGAAGTGCCACAGGCGATTTCTTATATCACCAAAGAAGTGATGCACGATCAGGGTGTTTTCCTCATGGGTGATGCCGTTAAAAACATGAGCGGTGTCAATCAATTTACCTTTTACGATGACCTTACCATTCGTGGTTTTCGAATGAACGGAGGAAGTACTACGCAGCTTTTCAATGGCTTACGCACATTTTCCGGATTCTGGAAACAGCCGCCGGTAAACTATCTGGAAAGAGTGGAAGTAGTCAAAGGTGCAGCCTCAGCCCTGTACGGTAATACATCACCGGGAGGAACGATCAACCGGGTTACCAAAAAACCGTTGATGACTCCCCGTAAATCACTTTCTTTCACAACAGGAAGCTTCAATACACTTCGTGCGCTGGCAGATTTCACTGGTCCCATGAATGAAAACAAAACCCTTCTGTACAGATTGAATCTCGGATACGTCAATGCGCAAGGATTCAGGAATATGCAATTTGATAAAAACATCATCATCGCCCCTTCCGTGTCTTTCCTGCCTACTCAAAAGACTCGTATCAACTTTGATCTTGTATATAATAACTCAAAAAGCAGACTTGATCGCGGTCAGTCTGTAGCTGGAAATGACCTTTATTCCAGCTCAATCAAAACATCTCTGAACGCTGCAAATGATTATCTGAACGAAGAAACTTACCTGATCACCACTTCGCTGAACCATCAGTTTACACAAAATACTTCTTTAAACGTTGCCTATCTCAGAACAGGTTACAATGAAGATTTGCTGGAACACCGCAGCAGTAATGTCAATGGGATTGATTCAGCAGGTACTGCTATTCCTAATCTGGTAGCCCGACAGGTATTTGTGCGTAAGACGAAGTCATTTATGGATAACATCACGCTTTTCGTGAATCACAATTTCAATACCGGAAAGGCCGAACACAAGTTTGTAGCAGGTTATGATTACATTCAGTCGTATACACCTAAAGGATCCGGGCAGCAAACTGCCAATGGTTACTTACTTAAAGCAGGAGGTGCAGCTGCGTACAATGCCAAAACACCGGAACGATACGTGTTTTATAACTACACAGAGAATGGCATCACCAGAAGTATTCCGAAGCCAAATATTACCCACTACGATCTGACGTTACAAAACAATCAGATGGAAGATCCGGGTAAGTATACCTACAACGTAGTTGCCAATGCAGCCACCACGCCGGTTTTCTATCAACTACATGGTTTGTATCTGCAGGAACAGGTTAAAATTGATCGTTTGCAGATTTTACTTGGGCTTCGTTACGACACCTATGTCGACAAGAAAGGCTACACTACCAACAACGAAACCAATGTAACGCAACATGCTTTACTTCCCCGTATCGGTGCCGTATATACGATTAACAGAAATGTCAATTTATATGGAACCTATACAAAAGGATACAATCCTCAGGATGCTGCCGTCCAGGCTAATCCACTTACCGGCGGGCCGTTTGATCCCATCAGAAGCAGTCTGATTGAAGGAGGTTTGAAATCAGAATGGTTTGACGGTCGCCTGACAGCGAATCTTTCAGTGTACAACATTACGCAAACGAATACGCTCTACAATGCAAACGTGGTGGAACAACCCGAACGTTTAACCCAGATCGGACAGGAAAAAGCAAAAGGTGTGGAGTTTGATATGACCGGAAATATCCTGCCTAACTGGAACCTGATTCTTGCCTATAGTTATAACAATGCAAAAATTACAGACGGTGGACTCAAAGCTATTGATCAGGTGCTTGTAAATGCGCAAAAGCCGAATGCACCGAAAAATCAGGGAAGTATCTGGACAAAATATACTTTTACAAACCGGGGGTTGAGCGGACTTGGACT
>DASYHR010000039.1:0-3011 GCA_035998385.1 Dyadobacter sp.
GTCGCGGTATATTTTTTCAAGGAAACTACCTACAATCGGAAGTGCGGTTTTTGCGCCCTCTCCGAGATTTGTAGACCTGAAGTGAATACTTCGGTCGTCGCCTCCAACCCATGCACCTATCACAAGGTCGCGTGTTACACACATAAACCATCCATCCGAGTTGTTTGATGTCGTTCCGGTTTTTCCTCCGATTTCGTTTCCGTTTTTAGCAACGTCATAGCGCCATCTGATGCTTCCCGAAGTTCCTCCCGGTTCTTCCACACCGCCTTTTAGCATCTGAACCATCAAAAACGCAGACTCGGGACTGATAGCCTGGCGGTGCTCCGGCAAAAATTCTTCAACTACTTTACCGTTGCTATCTTCGATCTTGTTTACCAAAATCGGTTCGGTGTACGTACCATTGTTGACAAATACACTGTATGCCGCCACCATATCATACAGGGATACATCAAATGGTCCGAGCCCAATGGAAGGTAGCCCCTTTAAAGGCGTGGTAATGCCCATTTTTTTGGCATAACGGGCTACATTGGCCGGGCCAACCTGGTCGGTCAGTTCCGCTGTTACAGAATTCACGGATTGCGCCAGCGCACGTCTGAGCGTCATGTTGGAGTAACTGAAATATCCGGTCGCGTTTCTTGGCTTCCACTCTTTTTCTTCACCATCCTCAATATATTTTTTGGTGAATGGCTTATCCACAATCTGGTCGCAAGGACTCATATTAAAAGTGGAATCGTCAATAGCAGTCGTATACACGAAAGGTTTGAAGGTCGATCCCGGCTGACGTTTTCCTTGTTTTACCGCATCATATTTGAAGAAGTTATAGTCAAGACCGCCCACCCATGCTCTGATCTGGCCGGTGTGCGGATCCATTGCCATCATACCTGCTCTCAGGATTCGCTTGTAGTAATCCAGCGAATCCATGGAGCTCCAATATCTCTTCATTTCACTACTGTTTTTCCAGTCATATACCGTCATCGTATCCTTTTTGTTCAGGTAGTGAAGAACACTATCCGGGTTTGAAGGATATTTTGCAGCCAATCGACGGTACGCGTTAGTCCGTTTGATGACGTTGGCCAAGAAGTCAGGAATTTCTTTGCCATTCTCGTCCACCCATGGATTTTGCTTTCCCCAGTGATCTTCAAAAACACGCTGCAGTTGCTTCATCTTTTCGGTCATTGCCGCTTCCGCGTGCTCCTGCATGTGGGAATCAATGGTCGTATATATTTTCAGACCGTCCGTATACAGGTCGTATCCGTTTTCATCACCCCATTTTTTTACAAAATCAACGACGGCATTTTTGAAATAATTGGCGTTGCCGTCATAAGGTGTTTCAAATTTGGTTTTGAGTTCAATCGGTAACGCACTGATGGAATCTGCCTGTTTCGCAGTGATGTAGCCATATTTCTGCATCTGGCTGATCACCACATTACGACGCTCCAATGAGCGCTTCGGATTACGGATCGGATTGTAAGTAGTCGTTGCTTTCTGAAGCCCTACCAAAACCGCCGCCTCCTGAATGTTGAGGCTGTCGGGCGACTTGCTGAAATATGATTTCGCCGCTGTATTGATGCCGTAGGTATTACTTCCATAATCTACGGTGTTGAAATACATGGTCAGGATTTCCTGCTTGGTGAAGTTCCTTTCAAGTTTAATCGCGGTAAGCCATTCCTTGGTTTTATAGATAACGGTACTCAGCACAGGAACCGAACCCAAAAGTCCGCGGGCCCCGGTACGGCGCGTTTTGAAGAGTTTTTTAGCAAGTTGTTGTGTGATGGTACTACCACCCCCACGATCGGTTGCACCTGAAACCAGCCCCATCGCAACACTCGCCATGGCTTTGTAGTCAATACCGGAGTGTTTGTAAAATCGGATATCTTCCGTCGCAATGAGTGCTTTCACTAGGTTAGGCGAGATCATCTCTGCAGTTACCGGCGTACGGTTTTCGGTATAAAACTTGCCGATGAGGACGCCGTCGGCCGTGTATATTTCTGAAGATTGATTGACTTTCGGATTTTGAAGGTCTTCGACACTAGGCATACTCCCCATGAGCCATAGAAAGTTGGTTTCTACACAAAAGATGTAAAAACACGCACCCAGGAAGCCATAAACAAACGTTTTCCAAATGACGCTGATGGTGCGGTAATAGGGGGACTGCCTGTCAACTTTGCTATTCCACCAATCAGACAAAGACTTTCTTTTTGCATTGTAGGAAGCAACAAAAGCATCTGCTTTCGCTTTCCCGGCAATAAGGGAGAATATCTTGTAAAAAATAAAGCTGAAAAACGTTGAGATCTGTGTTCCAGCAGACTGGAACATGGTTTTTATTTTGTAAAAGAACGATCTGATTACTTCCATCAAACGTTAAAGGTTCGTAAGGTTTCAAAGATAAGAAAAGCCGGACAAATCTGACGATGTCCGGCTTTTTCAATCTGCATGCAATTATGCTTTTTCGAATTTGAGAGCAACTCCGTTCATGCAATAGCGCAACCCTGTAGGGCGTGGGCCGTCGTTGAATACATGACCCAAATGTCCTCCGCATTTTCTGCAGACAACTTCGGTACGGATCATACCGTGGCTGTTGTCAGTAAT
Source organism: Dyadobacter sp. (assembly GCA_035998385.1). Classification (GTDB taxonomy): domain Bacteria; phylum Bacteroidota; class Bacteroidia; order Cytophagales; family Spirosomataceae; genus Dyadobacter. The sequence continues at coordinate 2,590 of DASYHR010000039.1, forward strand.
TTCTTCTACGTTATTTCCAGGAATTGGCTGGAAGAAACTTGGCCAGCCTGAACCGGAATCGTATTTGGTTTCTGAGCTGAAAAGCGGAGTTCCACATGCAGCACATGCATATATTCCCTCCTCTTTGTTGTCATTGAATGGGTGCGAAAACGGGCGTTCTGTTCCTTTTTCAAATAACACAAAACATTGTTGTCCTGTCAGCTCTTGCTGCCATTCTTCTTTGGTTTTTTCTATTTCTCTCATGTCAGTTGCATTTTAAAAAAGTGCTAAAAAAATAACACCAAAGTAATCATTATCGTTTGCTGAAAATTCTTCTTAACCACGAATCTTCCGGAGGCCAGCATTTGTTTTGCGATTCCGGCGGTTTTCTGAATAACCCAGCGGATAGGCCAAAATAGAGGTTGAATGCTTTCGGCTTACCA
>DASYHR010000175.1:0-2266 GCA_035998385.1 Dyadobacter sp.
CCCCGATGGCATGGTTATGGATTTTGATTTTTGTGGTATCAAAAAATTCAGGAAGCACTGTTCCCCATCCCCAGAGTCCGTCAGCGCCCTTGCCCGAGCCATTTCTGACTGTAGAGTCACCGATCAGAAATAATTGAACCGGTTTTGGTTTGATGCTCGCCACTAGTACGACTAGACAGAAAAGGGAAAATATTGAAAAGCGAATGATATTGGTTTTCATTTTCATAAGATAAAATTTACGGATACTAAAAGGCTAAAAGCTGATGGCTAATAGCTTACAGCTTTATTTATTTTAATATTCGGTTTTTGAGCTGGTTTCATACCTTCTCCCAGAAAAAAAGAAGGATGAGGTGGCTGGTTGTAAGCGGAATTTTGCCATGCAATGGCCACCCGATATTGCGAATCATGCATCAGTGTCGGAATACGGTTTTGAGCAGGAATTGTAGTTGTATAAATACGTAGCTCTGTGTTATCTTCTTTTCGCCAAATCACCTCCTCGCGCCAGTCGCCGAGAATGTCCGCGCTGAGTGCCGGGGTTCCTTTCGTACCGTTGTTAGAAGTAAATCCTTCTGCAGTGAAGAGGTTTTTGGTAGTTTGGGTTTGATAGTCCCACTTGTCAATCCGATTTTTATCTAAAAGTTCTCTTGTCAGGTCTGCGTCCCACCAAATTGCAAAATTGATAGACGACGGGCGGGAAGCGGATATCTCAACGCCCTTGCTGTTGTACAATCCCCCTACGGATCCCCAATACTCATAGCCGGGATGCGTAGGATCGATATCGGAGGCCATAGCGCGACCTATATCTTTTCCACCGCCATCGACACCCCATAACGTTTTTCCTGTTTTGGCATCATTCAATCTGAGACCGTATTGACCGTATTTTTTGGATTCTTCATACGACTGCCATATCTCCATTCCCGGATTATCAGGATCCATGTCTGTCATGTGCAGGGCATCACCGTGACCAAATCCTGTTGTATATAACCCTTTTCCATCGTTATCAATCACGCTGGAGCCATTGATGATTTCATCTTTTCCGTCTCCGTCAACATCTCCTACGGTCATACTGTGATTGCCCATTCCCGCATAACTTTCGTTGGAAGTATCATTACTGTCGAATATCCAGCGGCGTTGCAATTTTCCATTTTTGAAATCCCAGGCCACACGAACCAGTCTGGTGTAATACCCGCGACCTGCAATGAAGCTCGGCTGTTTACCATCCAGATACGCCACAGCCGAAACGTAGCGGTCAATACGATTTCCGTAATTGTCGCCCCAGCCAGCTTTCATTTGTTCCTGCGTCGGATTGTCTCCAACAGTAGTATCCCGTTTAGGATAAAATTCCTGTGTATCGATCGCCTTTCCACTGATTCCTTCAAATACGGTGAGGTATTCCGGGCCTGAGAGTATGTATCCTGTCTCGTTACGAAAATCTGCATTTGCATCTCCGATCACTTTTCCGGTACCGTCAGTTGTTCCGTCGGCAGTTTTACAAATGATTTCTGATTTGCCGTCACCATCAAAGTCATACACTATAAATTGGGTATAATGAGCTCCGGCTCTTATGTTTTTCCCAAGATCAATGCGCCAGAGTCGGGTGCCATCTAGTCTATAAGCATCCAGATACACGTTGCCTGTATAGCCTCTTTGTGAATTGTCTTTGGCATTGGACGGATCCCATTTCAGTATAATTTCATATTCTCCATCGCCGTCCAGATCACCCACACTCGCGTCGTTGGCGTTATAGGTATAGGCGTCACCTTTGAGAGTGGAACCTCCTGCAGGCGGGGAAAGTGGAATAGAGATGAATGGATTCTGGCTAAAAGAAACAGATTCGATAACTTTTTGCTCTTTTCCTCTCAGAACAGTTTTTACAGAATAGACTTCTCTGGATGGGTTTGTGTCTACATAGTTCGTTGACGCTGTAATAGGGGTTTTGTTGATTTTAGTCTTTCCACGATATAGGTTGAAAGCAACGTCATTTGGATCTGTTCCCAACAACCGCCAACCAATGTATACCTGATTATTTTCTCCCTTTATCGCCACGAGCCCCCTGTTCAAATACTCCATCTGTCGCTGTGCAGTTGCAGATAGAATAGTGCAAAATAAGAGAAGGGAGGTTAATACTTTTCTTGTCATTCGAATATGTAATTTAAGATTGCACAGATGAGGTTACACAGAGTTGCACTGAGAAAAGGGGAGGTACACAGAGAGTGAATTTTTCCTGACAATCTGTCTCATTCTGATGTTTTAAAAAAATCAATTC
>DASYHR010000206.1:0-3346 GCA_035998385.1 Dyadobacter sp.
AGTTACAGGCATTAATGGGAATAAAGTTGAGATTGATGCACCATTAACGACGGCGATTGAGGAGCGGTACCGCGGCGCTACCGTAACCGTGATCCGGGAGCGGGGGCATATCAGCCATACAGGTGTAGAAAATCTTAGCATTCACTCTGAATTTGACACAAAAAATCCAAAAGATGAAAACCATCGGTGGATGGGAATCACATTCGAAAACACAGAGAATGCATGGGTTCGCCAGGTTAACTTCAGACATCTTGCGGGTTCAGCGGTAGCAATCTACGAGACAAGTTCGAAAATTTCGGTTCAGGATTGTAAGTCTGCAGAGCCGGTCTCAGAGATTGGCGGACAAAGGCGATATACTTTTTTTACTCAAGGACAGCAAACCCTTTTTGAAAGATGTTATGCTGAAAACGGCTACCATGATTTCGCAACAGGTTTTTGTGCGGCGGGTCCGAACGCCTTTGTACAATCTCAGTCGGTAGAGCCGCATAGTTTCAGCGGCGCGATTGACAGCTGGGCATCCGGTACGCTGTTCGACAATGTCCATATTGACGGCCAGGCCTTGAGTCTCAAAAACCGCGGACAAGATGGACAAGGTGCTGGCTGGAGTGCAGCCAACAGCGTAATATGGCAAAGTTCTGCGTCACGCGTGGAAAATTTCAGTCCGCCCGGTGCCACCAATTATGCTTTCGGAGTGTGGTCTGAGTTTGCAGGCGACGGCTATTGGGAAAGTAATAACGAGCATATCAAACCTGCCAGTCTGTACTATGCTCAAATGAAAGACAGGTTGGGTGAGACGAGATCCCATTTAATGCCGGTAGATTCGGAGGCATCCAGTAGTCCCACACCACAGCAGGCCTCGGACCTGACGAAAAAAGCTGCAGAACCCTTATTACAACTGAAAGATTGGATTGATCAGGCAGCTCAGAGAAATCCGATTTCGGCTGAAATAACAAAGAATGCAACCGTAGCTGAGTGGATTAAACCATCTTCAATCAAAATCAGACAGAAAGGTCTCGATATAGAAAACGGCATTCTGATCAATTCAGATAGGATATTAACGGGCAGCCGAATGGAAGTGCCCTGGTGGCGGGGTTCACTCAGACCGCAGGACATTGGCCAGGCCAAGCCACATATCACCCGGTATGTTCCGGGTAGAAACGGCACAGGCTACACGGATGTAATTAGTGACGTGGCGGATACGATGATTCAAAATGATATCAAAGTACTGGATCATAATTACGGTCTCTGGTACGACAGACGCCGCGACGACCACGAGCGAATCCGCAGGATTGATGCCAACGTATGGCCTCCATTTTATGAACAGCCTTTTGCCAGGAGTGGTGAAGGACACGCGTATGATCAGTTGAGTAAATATGACCTGACACAATACAATATCTGGTATTGGAAAAGGTTACAGGACTTTGCGACCATTGCCAGCCAAAAGGGGCTGGTTCTGTATCACCAGAATTACTTTCAGCATAACATTTTGGAAGCGGGTGCGCACTATGCTGATTTTCCATGGCGAACTGCGAATAATGTCAACCAGACTGGTTTTGCAGAACCGGCGCCTTATGCCGGTGACAAACGTATTTTTCTGGCGGAGCAATTTTATGACACCACGAATGATGGCAGAAAGCAATTGCACCGCGCTTACATACGTCAATGCCTGAATAATTTCAAAGATATCAACTCAGTGATTCAGTTCATCAGCGCAGAATATACAGGGCCTGTGGGTTTCGTCCAGTTCTGGCTTAAAACCATAGGGGAATGGGAGGCTGAAAAAAGGACAAATGCCCTGGTGGCTTTGAGTTGTACCAAGGATGTTCAGGATACCATCCTTGCTAATCCTATTTATGCCTCGCTGGTGGATATTATTGACATTCGTTATTGGCACAAAAAAGCAGACGGCGCATACTACGCACCGCCAGGCGGACAGAATCTGGCTCCCCGCCAGCATGCGAGACTCATGAAGTCGGGTAAAGTTGATTTCAATTCAGTTTACGAGGCAGTATCGGAGTATCGCCAGAAATTTCCTGACAAAGCTGTGCTTTACTCCGGTGCGGGGGCTGACGCTCACGGCTGGGCAGTACTATTGGCCGGTGGCTCGATAGCGGATGTACCGGCTATGTCTGACCCAACGATTATGTCGCAACTCGCTCAGATGCTTCAAAGTGAAGTAATTCAGCCAGGTCAGACTTACACACTTACCAATCCTGGAAATGCTATACTGATTTATCATTCGGGCAAAAAAGCTGTGAACGTGAGTTTGAAAGATTTCAATGGAAAGGTCGCTGTGCACACCATTCATGCCAAAACAGGAACAGTTGGTAAGACAACGAAAATCATTCAGGCAAAAAAGGGTGTAGAAGTGCCGGGAACCGCTGAAGAACCAGTCATTTTATGGATTACAAAAAAATAGGTAGTATGAGATTTTCAATATCGATATGTTTCGTTTTGAGCTTGTTGGCTTTTTCATGCAGTCAGAAAGTGGCGGGACCAGTCGTACTGAAAGCTGCTGACTTCGAAAAACACGTCAGCTATTTCAATGCGATGGAGGAAGAAAACAAAGTGAATGCCATACCAAATGCAGAGTCATGGAGTTGGATGAAATCGAATATTCCATTGTTTGACTGCCCGCAGGAAAACTTCCGTGAGATCTATTACTATCGGTGGTGGAGTTTCCGTAAGCACATACACAAAACACCTCAGGGTTTTATTTTTACTGAGTTCATCGTGGATCGGAACTATGCTGACAAATACAATATGATCAGCTGCGCCTTGGGTCATCATATCTACGAAGGCCGGTGGTTGCACGATCAGCGCTACCTGGATGATTACGTGCATGTTTGGTTTCGTGGAAATGAAGGTGGCAGAATGAAAAAGCTCCTGAATTTCAGTAGCTGGACTGCCGATGCACTGTATAACCGCTACAAAGTAAATCAGGATAAAAAGTTCGTTACAGACATACTTCCTGATCTGCAGTCGGAATACATGCAATGGGAAAAGGACCGGCGCACTGAAACTGGTCTGTTCTGGCAAACGGATGTAAAAGATGGGATGGAAGAATCGCTTAGCGGAGGGAGACGAGAGCAAAACGCACGTCCTACGAACAACAGTTACATGTATGGAAACGCGAAAGCCATTGCAGCCATTTCAGAACTGAAAGATGATGTAAGTGCAAAGGATTTGTATCTGGCGAAAGCAGACACAATCAAAAATCTGATCAATACCAAACTTTGGAATCCGGAACGTTCCTTTTTTGAAACAGTTAAAAAAAGAGGAAAGGGGGAGTTCGCAGAAGTTCGTGAGGCGATAGGTTACATTCCCTGGTACTTTGATCTTGTTG
>DASYHR010000208.1:0-3299 GCA_035998385.1 Dyadobacter sp.
TTTTTTAATCTGCTTATGTTATTATTTTGTTCCACATTATTGGCTTTGATTACGAATACAAAGGTATCCATGCTGTGATCGGACTTGTGAAGAATATCAAACCAATGATTAAGAATTTCAAACCAGGACGGGAGATAAAATTTAATGTGACATGTGATAGGGGTTGGCAGGGGCGTTAGTTGTCATGCAGCTACACTAGCTTCAGCCCAAACTATGGTCTTCTCAAAGTTCAGAGCCTGCATACTTTTGAATGTTGTTCTAATCAGCGTAATCACATCCTGTGGCAGCAACAGGCCACCGCTTCGTGCAAAGCTCATGAATGAAACGCCTACATCGACTGTGTTTTCGCCTGATGGAAAGTCCGTCGCCGCGGGTGTCTGGGGAGGAGTGAGGGTATGGGATGTAGATTCAGAAGAAATTAAAGATTACAAGACTAAATTGCGGAACGAGACACCCAAATTCGTGACCTTCTCGCCAGATGGAAAGTTTATTGGTGCAGGGAGCTGGGGTGCAGTGCGTGTCTGGAATTTAGAGACAGCTGAGTCAAAAGATTATGCTGTAGGCCTGATCAATGAAACGCCAACACATATTGTGTTCTCACCCGATGGTACATGGATTGCCACCGGTATCTTTGGAGCCGTGCGCACCTGGGATCTGGCGACGGGTGCCACCTGCGACTACCCCATGAACATATTCAACGAAACACCCGGAATGGTCGCCATATCTCCTGACGGCCAGACAATCGCCACAGGTGTTTTCGGAGGTGTGATGAAGTGGAAATTTAAGGGTTTTGGTAATTGATAGCTTTAACCGGGCTGTCGCACCCGCATTCGGATCTTTCCTTTGCAAGAATAAATTTCGAATAGAAGAAGTGAGAGAATGGAGTATTTTAATTTCATGAGAGTGTTAGTTACAAAATGATTCAGTTAGATTGACAGGACACTCCGTGTGGAGTGATTGCGCGTATTGTTGTAAGAATTATTTGTGAGTATCTACCTGTTTGCCACGCAAGAACCAGAATACCCAGATTTTCTGTTCCGAGGTGTAAGCACGAAAGCATTACCTTTGCGGCCGATGAATGAATTCTGGAATTTTATAGAAAGCTATGCCGGTCTTTCAGCAGGTTCGAAAGAGGCATGGTCGGCGATACTAAAAGAGTCGCAGGTACCCAAGGGCAGGTTTTTGCTGGATGCAGGTGTTGTTCCCAGGGATATCTTTTTTGTAAAAAGTGGACTTCTCTCCTACGAATGCGTCAATGAAAAGGGCGTGAAGGTCATCAAGAAGTTCTTTCCTGAGAACTCCCTGGTAGCTTCCACAAGCGCTATGCTAAAGCATGAGCCAGGTCATTTCGCCATTCAGGCTCTGGAGGATTGTCAGGTCATCAGCTACTCCTTTCAGGGATTCAGGGCACTTACGGAACGGTTTAACGATGTGGCTGCGTTCTATATCAGGTACATGGAAAAACATTGGGTAATTGAGAAAGAATTTGAGGAGATCACCCTGAAGTCTGAAACCGCCAAACAACGATATGAACATTTCGAAAAGCAGCATCCCGATCTTATTCCCCGTTTAAAGTTGCACCATATCGCGTCATATCTGGCTATCACCCCCACGCAGCTCAGCCGGATCAGAGCAGAATTGTGATTTTCCTATCTCAACATATGTAAAGAACTCTGGCAGTTTTTACATCTACATTTGACCTGTACTAAGGATAATAGTGAAGTATTTCAGGTTGATTTTCAGCCTGGATGCTCTTGGAATTTAATACATATTAATGAAAAACAACATCGTTAAAGGAAGTATTTTGGTTGCGCTGGGCGCATCAAGTTATGGTATGCTGGCCACTTTTGTGAAAATGGCCTACCACGAGGGATTTACTACGGCAGAAGTCACACTATCTCAATTTTTGCTCGGATTTGTCGGGCTGTTAATTCTTAGTTTGTTTGGGAAGAAAGAACCCGCTTCTGAGCGCAAGGTGGCTGACTCGCGGAGTATTCTCAAGCTAATCGTAGCCGGTACTTCTATGGGGCTGACCAGTATTTTTTACTATATGTCGGTTCAGTACATTCCGGTCAGTGTGGGGATTGTACTTCTAATGCAAACAGTTTGGATGGGGGTAATTGTTGAAATGATCCTTCATAAAAAACTTCCGGGTTTAAGGAAAACGGCGGCAGTTTTTATCATTCTTGCCGGCACGGTGATGGCAACCAACCTTCTGGGGCAATCGGTGAGTATCAGCTGGATCGGCTTCGGCTGGGGAATGATGGCGGCAGTATCGTACACTGCTTCTATGTATGCTTCCAACAATATTGCGCTTCATCTTCCATCTCAGAAACGAAGTCTGTTTTTAATTCTTGGCGGGTTGCTCATCATTGTGTTAATCTTCCATAAGTCGGTCAACCTGTCTTTCCCATCCCAGATATTTCTGCGTTGGGGATTGATCCTTTCGCTCTTCGGGACGATTCTTCCGCCACTGCTTTTTACAAGAGGAGTACCCTTGATAGGTATGGGGCTGGGCGCTATCATCGCATCAGTGGAAATACCAGTATCCATATTGATGGCACATTTCCTGCTTGGAGAAGCAGTGAGTGTATTACAATGGGCGGGGGTGTTACTTATCTTGTTTGCTGTTGTATTGATGAATCTTCGAAGCAGGGAAAAACACGCGGCCGAAAGGAGTGTGGTGTCGGTTTGATGGGAAGGCTCTATGGTCTCCAGCGGTTGGGAAGCTGCTGCGATGATATTTCAGCTACAAACACAACCAGTTCTTTATAAAACTAACGGGATTTTTTTGTCAGATAACCTTTTACATCTCTGAGTATTCTGCCGGGGTAAAATGTGAGTCCGTAACTGTAGTATATTCCTCTGAATTGCCTGCGTAAAGGACCGTGGTAAAATGCATCGCGGTAACCTGTTTGCAGAGAAATTCCGACCCACGGCGTGGCCTTGTATTCTGCATACAAACCCAATTGATAGGGGTAGAAAAATGACTCCTTTCTGCCATTATATTCACTTCCTGAAAGTTGCCGGTAGGCGGCGGATTCCTGTCCTACACCAAGTTCGGCAGGAAGGGAAACGATCCATTTTTTACCGGTGTGTAACGGATACCAGTAAGCAAAACTCACGAAGCCCACATCAGTTTTGGTGTAACCCGCTATATTGATGCTCTCTGTAAGTTTTTCACGCAGGTTGATGAGTCTGATATTCGAATTATAGTTAAGCCAATAATAACCGATTGTGATTTTATGGCCTTTTTCTCCAAAGGAGAGGCCTGTTTTTACTCCTTTTACTTTCAAATG
>DASYHR010000231.1:0-3039 GCA_035998385.1 Dyadobacter sp.
CATCACTTCTCAATTGCCTGTCAACAAATGGCATGAAGTAATAGGAGAAAAAACCATTGCCGATGCAATTTTAGACCGTATCGTACATGACGCACACCGTGTCGAATTAAAGGGGGAATCAATGAGAAGAAAAAGAAAAACGGAGCTCGAAAACAGCTACGAATAATTATAACTTTTATTTACTAATTTTGAATCGCTTCTACTAGCATTTTCTGCTACCGGCCGCCAGCTAATTAGGTGGTCAATTTGCCACGGAATCAGGTGGTCAACTTCTCCGAAATAACCACGAAAGAGCTGAAATGAAATTCATAAAATCAGCCCCTTCCCAAAATACCTCCAAAAACGCGGCTTAGAATGCTCTTCTCGTCGAGGATAATCTCGGCTTTACCCGCAAATGAAGGTTGAGTCTGTAGTCTCCGTCCGGTATTGGTCAAAAGACCGTTTGTCAGCTTGACGTTAACGCGGTAGGCCCCCTCGATCTTAATTGGTAAAACAGAGACGATAGTGCCTACAATGAAGCCAAACTCGCTCTGAGAGAATTCATCCAGGCTTATTTTGACCCTTTGCCCAACCCTTACTTTCCCAAAGTTTTTAACCGGGATTTTTACCAGAACTTCATAACTTTTGATCTCGGGTACGATCCACACCGACTGCTTACTGGCATTGTCCTTGTAGCCCTGGGAAAACATCACAGTGCCTGCGATGGGTGACTTAAAGTAAGTTTTTTGCGTTGCCTTTTGTTCCAGGATCAAGCTATCACCTGCTTTGACTTGCTGACCTTCCTTGACCAGCGCATAGTACTCTTCGCTGGGACTTGCCACAAACCAACTGATTTTACTGGGCTTTTCGCTGGCCTGCAACTGGCTATCTCCGATGATCACGTCCGGAAATGAGATATGATGGGCTATAATCAGAATAACGACGACGCCTGCGAACATCACGCTGATACCCCAGCGAACAATCCAGGGGGGAATTTGACCGATGATATCTTGAATCTCGTCGCTTACTCTTTCAAACTCGGTGTTTTTTTCGATCGTTGGCATGGTTTCAGGCAGCTCCTAGCTCTAGTTGGTTTTTCACTAATTCAAAGTACACGCCTCTTTTCGAGGTTAGCTCCGCATGGGTTCCGGATTCACAAATTTCTCCATTATGTAACACTACAATCTGATCCGCATTCTTGACAGTACTTAATCTGTGGGCGATGACAACGACGGTCTTCCCTTCAAAAAACTCATCAAGATTTTGCATAATGATTTTCTCATTGTTGGCATCAAGCGCGCTGGTAGCCTCATCAAAAAAGATGTATTTAGGATCCTTGTAAACAGCTCTAGCGATAAATAAGCGCTGCCGCTGTCCGCCGCTTATACCTGCGCCGGTATTTCCGATCCTGGTCGTAAAACCAAGCGGCAATTTTTTAATATAATCCTGTAAGTTGGCCACATGTATGGCTTTTTTCATTCTGGGCTCCAGGATCCGTTGGCCATCTACCGCTATATTTCGGGCGATCGTATCAGAGAAAATAAATCCATCCTGCATGACTGTTCCGCAGTCCTTTCTCCACTCCTTTGGCGAGATTTGATCCAAATCCTCGCCGTCAACGAGAATATTACCAGATGAAAGCGGATAAAAGCGAAGCAGTAGCTTCAAGAGTGTTGTCTTACCACTTCCACTCGAGCCGACGATCGCTGTCACTTTTCCTTTCGGGATATGCATGGAGATGTTTTTCAGGATTAGCGGTGAGGTATCACTGCCGTACCTGAATGAAACTTCATTGAGCACAATGCCTTTCTCACTGTCCAGGCTGTTTAGCTTGAGCAGATTATCGTCCTGACCCAGATCACTGATTTGGAAGTGGTAGTCTTCGTCCAGCTCTTCATTAGGTTTGTTATGAATCTCTCCCAAACGATCCAGACTGATTTTGGCGTCCTGCACCTTTTTAACAAAGTTCATTATCTGGTTCAGCGGGCCGTTCATCTGCCCGATGATGTAGGAAATACTCAACATGGCACCCAGGGTAATTTCATGTTGCATCACCAGCTTGGCGGCCATGTAAGAGATCAGGATATTCTTGACCTGCGTCAAACAATTCGCACCTATCTCCTGGTATTGTTCCAGCGACAAGCTCTCGACATTTATTTTAAATAACTTGGCTTGTATACGTTCCCATTCCCAGCGGCGGGCCTGCTCACAATTGTTAAGCTTGATTTCCTGCATGCCGGTGATCAGCTCGTAAATGCTATTCTGATTTTCTCTCAAGCGCTGAAACCTCATATAATCCTGATTCTTGCGCTGGCGCAAAAAGATGAAAATCCAGCTGACTGACATGGCGCTACCTATGAAAAAGATGCCTAGCAACGAAATGTCGTAAGTCGAAAGTACGATCGAAAAAATCAGCAAATTGACCAATGAAAATAATGTGCTGAGCGTCGAACCGGTCAGGAACTCTTCAATCCTGTGGTGATCATTGATCCTTTGGGAGATATCACCAACATTCTTTGATTCAAAAAAGTTAATCGGCAACTTCATCAACTTGGTCAGGAAGTTGGAGATAATTGAAACGCTCAACCTTGTATTGATATGCAGCAGTATCCAGTTCCGGATCATATCCACACCGATATTGCCCAAAAACAGCAGTAATTGAGAGAACAAAATCAAATGAATGAAATTGTAGTTCTGCAGCTGTATCCCGTAGTCGACAAGGCTTTGGGTCAGAAACGGGAACAATACACTTATTAAACTACCAAGCAGCATGCCAAGCAGAATCTGGTAAACGTAGCTCTTGTAGGGACGCAGGTATTGAAACAAAAACTTGAAGCCTACCGGAGTTTGCTTATGCTCCTCGTCATGATCGTAAAATTCCGGAGTGGGCTCAAGCAGCAGTGCTACACCCCTGTCATCATAAGAGCTAGCCCAACTCTTCATGAAAGTCTTCTTGTTGACCTGCACAAGTCCATGAGCTGGATCGGCAACCACCAATACATCGTCTTTTCTGAATATATTTTTTCCCTTTACATCATACAAAACCACATAATGCTCCTG
>DASYHR010000234.1:0-1799 GCA_035998385.1 Dyadobacter sp.
ATTGGAGCTACCTTCCGCGATATGGTACTTAGAAGTCTGCAGGGCAGAATTATCTAGTTTCGTCTAAAAATTAATGTGGTTGATCTAAAATATTTTTAAATTCAGACTGTCCACAGTTTGTTTGTAGCCGTACTTAACTAAATAATTGATCCCACAATGCTTAACAACCACCAAACAACTAAGCTGGAGAGGAAAAGAATCCTTTCGCTTAAAGCCAAAACTGCTGTTAAACCTGGTAACAAAGCTGTAACGGAAAGTACCACCCTGACAGAAACCATCTTCTTTACTTCGAGGTAGTCCGCCAGCTACCTGTTCGCTCTTATCTACCAACGGATTCGTTAAAGTATGAAATTCAAGGGTTCTGCTGAGTTTACTTCTTTTGATTTTTTCCTGGTAAGAAGGTCTCAATTTCCTGTTGAATTCTTTCTCAATTTAGACAAGCTAGCCAATGCTGACCAAGCTGTATTTGGCAGTTCATTTGGGAAATTGATTGCAGCTAACGACGAGTTTTTGAAGGCCTTGTACCTGGCATCACCTGCGTTTCATGAGCGCACACTTCAGTGGCTGACAGGGAAGGCGATCTCAGAAGAAACCCAGTTGGTTAGAACACTTTTAAAATACTGGTCAAGAATTTGCAGCCGCGCAACCCCCTACGGATTGTTTGCCGGTGTATCTCTGGGATCATGGGCCGACAGCACACGGATTGTACCCGACAAATCGAAAGACCGTATTTATAACGAACTCGATATTACCCAGGTAAATCAAATTATTGACTTATTACTGCAAGACCAGCATCTGGCAGAACGATGCCTTTTCTATGCCAACAACAGTATTTATACGGCAGGAAATGACATCCGGTACGTAGAATATGAGATGCATGAGGGGAAAGCTAAATACTTTCTTACTTCCACTGAAAATAGCGACGTGCTTGCAAGCCTGATGCTTTTAGCAAAAAAAGGCTGCTACTTGTCTGATCTCCGAAAATCCCTTCTGAGCAAGGGATTTTCGGAAACTCAGGCCCATGAATTCGTGGATGATCTTGTGGAATTCCAGCTTCTGACCAGCGAGCTTCAGCCAAGAATCACGACAGCCAGCAGTCTGCAGCATTTAATCGACCGGCTCCAAAATGCAGATGCAAACAGCCAGCTACTGCAAACACTGACAGAGATCGTCATCCTGCTTAAATCCTCAGAGGGGCAACCCGCAAATTTCGATGTGGTCAAAAATCTGATTGCGAGTGCTTTTCCCGGTGAACCTGTCAAAAACCTGATACAGACAACACTTCAACAAGGTTACAGCCATTGCAGCATTCAAAAAACATTCGTAGATGAGCTCACTCGGAGCTTGTCGCGGCTCAAACCCCTATTTGTTAGTGCAGCAAGCCCTAATCTGCGCAGGTTTCAGAAAGAATTTTATGATAAATTCGGAAGTGCGGAAATTCCACTTGCCATAGCACTCGATGGCGAGATCGGTATCGACTACGGTCATGCCTCCCGTCTGAGCAGCGTCTCTGTACTGGACGGGCTGGATCTGAACTCAACGGCGAAACAAGCCAGAGAACTTACTGACTGGGATCAGTTTATTCTTAAACACTACCTGAATTATATCGACTCTACTCCGACTGAAATCAGGATCTCAACAGAAGATCTTTCATCTTTCACAACGGCGCCAAGCCTGAACCCAACATTTTACGGCTTTGGTAATCTAATCGGGCAACCTGACTCGGCAGACTGCGAGCTTATGTTTAACCTGAGCTTTGTAGGCGGAAATTCAGCAGCCGCACTTATGGCACGCTTCTC
>DASYHR010000238.1:0-3484 GCA_035998385.1 Dyadobacter sp.
CAGGGACAAAACTTGTTCACTTTCACGAAATACACCGGACTTGATCCTGATATCAACCTGAGAAGATCGGGTAACGACAATGAAGATAAACACCTTGGTGTGGATGAAGGAGCTTATCCTGTTTCCAAGTCGTATCTGGTAGGTCTGCGTTTCGGTTTCTAAGGTCCCAACAACATTCACATTTCATAGCATTAAGATGAAAAAGATAGCATTAATCTGTATACTGACGGGACTGAGCTTCTCATGCTCCGACAGCTTTTTTGACCTGAAGCCACAAGGGCGTGCTTCGGTTGAGCAATTGAGTAATAAAAATGGTGTAAATGCACTGTTGATCGGCGCCTATTCTCTTGTAGACGGAGTAGGTTCTGGTAACACAGGTCGCCAGTCGACTGTTTCCAATTATGTTTTCGGAGGTATTTCCAGCGACGATGCAGTAAAAGGGACAGATGCTGGTGACCAGCCTGAACAGTCCTTTATCGAACAGTACAACTGGCTGTCGGACAATACCTACTTCTTGGGTAAATGGTGGCATCAATATGACGGAGTTGCGAGATGTAACGAAGTAATCCAGATCGTGAACGGAGAACTGGTGAAAGACATGACAGATGCTGAAAAAACGCAGGTCATCGCTGAAGCTCGTTTCCTGAGAGGTTTCTATCACTTTGAGGCGAAGAAAATGTGGAATAACATTCCATATATCGACGAAGTAGTGTATAAATCAGCTGACCCGAATTCGACCAAAATTCCTAATACAACAGATGTATGGAGTAAAATTGAGGCTGATTTTGATTTCGCTGCTAAAAACCTTCCGGGCGTTCAAACTCAAAAAGGGAGAGCTACACAATGGGCTGCGAAGTCGTTTTTGGCAAAAACTTATTTGTTCCAGAAAAAATGGGCAGCTGCAAAAACACTGCTTGACGATGTACTTACAAACTCGGGTAAGAAACTGGTTGCAAACTACCACGATAACTACAGAACTGCCGGAAACAACAATACGGAGTCAATTTTCGAAGTACAGTTCTCAGTAAACGATGGTACCAATGGTAACAACGGTAATGCCGGCGATAACCTGAACTGGCCATATTCTGCGGGTGCTCCCGGACGTGGTTGCTGCGGATTCTACCAGCCATCTCATAACCTGGTTAATGCTTTCAAAACTGAAAACGGCTTGCCAATGATCGGAAATGCAGCAGATGGATCAGCAGACACATTCAATAAAGTTGACCTTCCTAACGACCAGGGCATTACAGCTGCAGCTGCATATACTGTGGACAAAACTATACCTGTAGATCCTCGTCTTGACTGGACTGTCGGACGTCGCGGTGTCAACTTCCTGGATTGGGGCCCAATGCCAGGTGCTTCGTGGATTCGTGATCAGGCATATGCCGGACCTTTCACAGGTAAAAAATGGATGTATTATGTAGGTGAAGAAAACAGCACGACGCACTCTACGAGCAGAAGAAACGTAAACAACAATTTCCGCATGATCAAACTTTCACATGTATTACTTTGGCTGGCTGAAGTGGAAATTGAGTTGGGAAATCTGGGGGCTGCTGAAGGGTATGTCAATCAGATCCGCAACCGTGCAAAAACAGGCTCCGTACAGGATGCAAGCATTAATTACAAAGTTGAACCTTATGCTGTGGGAACATTCGCAAGTAAGGGAGCGGATTTTGCGAGGAACGCGGTACGTATGGAGCAACGCCTTGAATTTGCGATGGAAGGTCACCGCTTCTTCGACCTGGTTCGCTGGGGTATTGCAGAAAAAGTGCTGAACAAATATGCGGCAGAAGAAGCTGTAGCCGGCAAAGAGCCGTCAGGACGTACATTCGCTAAACGTGGATACATGGCCGGGAAAACGTTTACTTCCAAAAACAATTACTTCCCACTACCACAGGATGAAATTCTGAACAGCCAGCTGGACGGAAAGCCAACATTGGTACAAAACCCCGGATACTGATAAATATGCATATTTTAAAACGAGAAAACCGGCCATTCAGCCGGTTTTCTCGTTTTAAAATATCCTAAACAGGTTACATCTTACAACATCACCCCTATTTAGTGGGATCATTTCTGCTGATAGATATACTTTCAATCATGTATTTGCTACCCTGCCCGCTTTTATCTCCATGCTGGAAATGGATAGAAGGATTTGCAGGATTATGAAAATTCAATGCACTCGTTGTCATCATTGGCTCATTGTTCACATTTATTGCATCACTTCCCGGTGAAGTGATCAATAAGTTGTATTTCAACTGTGAAGCCAATACTGTAAAGATAACTGAGTGAACAGCACCCGGACGAACGTTTCCAATTACACGGGATGTAGTCCAGTCACCACTGGTAAGGCTTACTGAGCCCGACGAGGAAATTCTCATTCTGGCTATGGGTGTTCCGCTGCCGTCTGTCAGGTCGGTAAGTATATCGCCGGAAGTTGAATTGAGTTTGGCACTATAAATGTACCAAATCGTTTCAGCAAAATTAGTGGAAATCCCTCTGAATGACAGCCAGGTGTAATGCCCTGAAATGTCTCCTGTATTTACGCTTGAATACTCAAGCGCCTTTGTTGCTGAAGTACTCCCCTCCCGTATTTTCAAACCAGGAGCCAATACATCATGAAAATCGACTCTGTCGCCGGACGGAGCGCCGGGCAGATCATGTGCCGGAGTAGATCCAATTGCCGATGCATTGAAATTTGTTCTTAAAATAGAGGTGGTTTTACAGGAAAACACGGACAAACTTACTAATGTAATGATTGAGAAATGATAGATGGATTTCATGGAACGTCTGTTTTAGTTTGAAACAAAAGTATTCCATATCCATTTCAGCTTTTAGAGTACAATTACTTCATCTATATCAGTAAAAATACTTGAATTACAGTAACTTACAGACACAAAATAACAAAAAAGCCAACAACCGAAAGGTATCCGGTGTGTTGGCTCTTTACGTGATTTTTCTACCTGCTATTTTCTATAATCTAATGCCGGTTTACGATTGCCTACCAGAGCTTCATACTTAAAGTTTTCTCCTCTCACTTTAAGCCAGTCGGACTGCGCCGTTTTGATCAGTGCCGGATCTTTAAACAAATCGATAGCGGTAAGTGCGAGCGTTTTGGCAGCTACCATCATTCCTTTGGGGCCAATACTCATACCACCCGCTGCCACTGCCTGCCAGCTATGCGCGGGAGTACCAGGTACCCAGGTAGCAGCACCCAGGCCAACAGTAGGTACTGCCCAGCTCACATCACCTACGTCTGTAGATCCTCCCATACTTTTCAGATTGGTACTGAAAGGCATTACTTTTTCCGCTTCTGTGTAAGCCAATCCTGCTTTGCCAGGGGTGGCAAGTGAAGGAGCAAGCTTTTCAGCAAAAGCAGCTTCTTCCGGCGTGTACTTCACACCTCCTACAACTTCCAGATTTTTATACATCGCTTTGGCCAATGACTCTACAGGAAGCAAATCGAATGCGCCGCCTGTGATTTCCA
>DASYHR010000247.1:0-8131 GCA_035998385.1 Dyadobacter sp.
GTGAACAAAGGGATTTCTGCACTTAATATTGCCCTGCCGGACGACAATCAACGAAAAGGCATTTACCTTGTCTCTGTCAGCTCGAAAGAGGAAGCCTACCTCGGAGCCACCAAACTGGTTTCCATTTCTGATATTGGATTAATCGCCAAGCAGGGTCGCGATGAAGTATGGATTTTTGCCAATTCTATTAAAACCAATGAACCGCTTTCCAATCTGGAAATCACACTTATCAGCTCCAACAACCAGAATATACAAACGCTGACAACCAACTCTGATGGTGTTGCGTATGTTGACAAACTCAGTGAAAAAGCACCAGCTTTCCGGGTCGCTATGGTCACGGCGGGCAACAAGGATGATTTCAATTTCTTGCTACTTGACGACACCCGGGTTGAAACTTCACGTTTTGAAGTAGAAGGATTAAGAGATAATTCATCCGGATTTCAGGCATTTGTATATGGTCAGCGGGACATTTACCGTCCGGGAGAGACCATGCATTTCAATACCGTTCTGAGAACGGACACCTGGAAAACTGCCAAAGATATTCCGTTAAAAATACGGTTGCTTACTCCCAATGGAAGAGAGCTGCAGACGTTCCGCAAAAGTACCAATGCCCATGGAGCCGTACCGATCGGGGTCAATCTGGATCACTCGGTTATGACAGGGACTTACACCCTTGAAGTGTTTAATGCCAATGATGTATTACTGGCATCTCATCCGGTAAGTGTGGAGGAGTTTATTCCTGATCGCATTAAAGTAGATTTGAGTGGAGCGGTCAAAACTTATACATCGGGCAATGCGATATCACTTACCGCCACAGCAATAAATCTATTCGGACCGCCTGCAGCCGGACGTACTTACGAAATGGAATCGCAATTGAAGCGCAAAGCCTTCTTTTCCGCAGCTTTTCCACAATACACTTTTGATATTCCGGCCACCACATCCTTTGAAAGAGAACGCAGACAGGGAACAACCAATGCCCGGGGACAAGCCACAGAAAAATTCCAATTGGCTGCCGGACTGAAAGACATTGGTGTGTTGGAAGGGAAAATATATGTGACAGTTTTTGATGAAAACGGGCGCCCTGTAAACAGATTGCAGCAATTTGAAGTATTTACACAACCTGTTTTATTCGGAATCAATATTCCTGCTACTTATGTGGGTGTCAATGCGCCGTTACCTGTAAATCTGGTCGGGGTTAATAGTAAGGGCAATTTGCAGGCCAACACATCAGCCAAAATTGATGTTGTACGATTAGAATACCAGACCGTTGTTGAAAAGAAAAACGAACAACTCCGCTATACTTCCCGTAAAAATGAAAAAGTCGTTTATTCCAATGTACTCAATCTTGCCAAAGGACAAGGTTCTCTCAAATACGTACCTGTAGTATCCGGAGAATATGAAATCCGGGTTCGCCGGCCTGGAGCGGAGCACTACACTGCCACTTCTTTTTATGCATATGGCTCAGGTTATACGCAGTATTCATCTTTTGAAGTAAGCAATGAAGGGCGCATTCTGATTGAAAGCGATAAGCCAAAATATGCTCTTGGAGACAATGCTAAAATTCTATTCAAAACACCATTTGATGGCCGTCTGTTGGTGACTATTGAACGGGATAAAGTTTTGGAACAACATATTTTACAAACAGAGAAAAAAGCTGCAGAACTGAAACTGAGTTTGAAGGAAGCTTACTTGCCCAATGTATTTGTAACAGCCACGCTCATTCGTCCGTTCGATGCTTCCGATATGCCGCTGACTGTCGCGCATGGCTTTGCACCCATTCTGGTTCAGGATGAAAAACGAAGTTTGCCGGTAACAATCACTGCTGTTGAAAAATCAAGGTCAAAGACAAAGCAACAGATCAAAGTAAAAACGAAACCTGATACGCAGGTTACCCTGGCTGTTGTGGATGAAGGAATTCTTCAGATTAAAAATACCCGAACACCGGACATCCATGGTTATTTCTATCAGAAACGAGCCTTGCAGGTTTCAAGCCACGACCTGTATGCGATGCTTTTCCCTGAATTGAATGGTAAAAGTGTGTCAAGTTTTGGAGGAGATGGTTATGATCTGGAGAAACGGGTGAATCCGCTAAGTAATGGCAGAACCGAACTGGTTTCATTCTGGAGTGGCGTATTGAATACAAACGGGAGCGGCGAAGCAACATTTGACGTTAACATCCCGCAATTCAGTGGCGACCTGCGTGTGATGGCTGTTGCTTACAAAGACAATGCATTTGGCTCTGCATCCAAAAATATCAAAGTAGCTGACCCGATAGTGATCAGCTCGGGCTTACCAAGGTTTTTAAGTCCGGGCGATGAACTTGCCCTGCCTGTAAATATCAGTAACACCGAAAACAAAATTACCAATGCCACGGTGAGTATACAGCTAAGTGGTCCGCTTGCTAATTCAAGCACCGCAACTGTTCAAAAAATCGCCATTGCGCCAGGTAAGGAAACAAAAGCCTTATTTTCACTAAAGGCTGCTCAGGCAATCGGATCAGGAAAAATTATTGTGAAGGTGAATGCATTCGGAGAAACGTTTACGCAGGAAAACGAACTGAGCGTACGCCCTGCATCTCCATTGCTCAAAACAAGCCAATCTGGTGTGATTGCAGCAGGCAGCCAGGGAACGATCAATTTAACCAACAGCTTTATTCCGGCCACCAGCAGTAGTGAAATTGTATTCAGTCGCTCCCCTCTCGTGCAGGGTGGAGGAAAAGCATTGTCGGCATTATTGGGTTATCCTTTTGGTTGTCTTGAACAAACAGTATCAAAAGCATTTCCTCAGCTGTATTTCGCTGATCTGGCGAAAGCGACGGCGACTCCGGTTTATCTGGTCAAAAGCGGTGAAAGTGATTTCAATCCTGTCGCGAACGTGCAGCAAGCCATTCGAAAAGCGGAATCTCTGCAGCTTTTCAATGGAGGAATGGCTATGTGGCCGGGAACTACGAAAGAGGACTGGTGGACTACAGCCTACACCGTCCACTTTTTGGAAGAAGCACGCAGGGCTGGTTTTGAGGTCAATGCAAAAACATTAACCAAAGCGTATGAGTATCTCATACGCCAAACCGGTGTAACGGCAACGAGAGAGGTTATACTGGCTAGTTCCGGAAACGGGTTGGCTTATGGTAGCGAACCTTCGTCGGGGAATCAGGTTCGAAAAACAGTTGCGAAAAAGGAAGCGATTTATTCATTGTATGTCCTTTCGTTATCCGGGCAACCAAATAGAGCTTCTATGAACTATTACAAACAAAATCAGCAGCTGCTCACTGCAGATTCCCGATATCTGCTGGCAGGAGCATTTCAACTCGCTGGTGACACAAGAAGTTTCGCTGCACTTTTGCCAAAAAGCTATGGTGCCAACGCAGCCTCTTCTGAGAGTGACAGCTATGCTTCGCCACTACGAAATCTGGCATTGACATTAAATACCTTGCAGGAAACAGATCCAGATAATTTACAGATACCTGCATTGGCACGACAGCTTTCAAAAGCGGTCCAGTCCGCATCCTATCTGAATACGCAGGAGGCTTCTTTTGCTGTGCTCGCATTGGGTAAAGTGGCCAAACAAAGTGCCGGATCTACTGTGATAGCGGATATTTCTGCCGCCGGAAAAAACATTGCGAAGTTTACAGGAAAGGAATTAAAGTTGAAAAAAGAAATCAATACCAAGCCTGTAAATGTTGCGGCGACTGGCAAAGGAAGTCTATACTGGTTTGCACAAAGCGAAGGGATGTCGGCAACTGGTGCATTCGTACCGGAAGATCATGGATTGCATATCAGACGATCCTATCTGTCGCGGGAAGGAAAACCAGTTACAACGATTAAACAAAATGATCTGATCATTGTAAAGTTATCACTTACAAGCACCACTGGGCTACCTATTGAAAATGTGGTGGTAACCGATATACTTCCGGCAGGTTTCGAAATCGAAAACCCACGTATCACTGAAGCAAGAGAAATGCCCTGGATCAAAAAAGCTGCCTCCCCGGATTATCTGGATATTCGTGATGACCGTATTCATTTTTTCACCACTGCCGGCAAATCTGAAAAATCTTTCTATTATCAGGTAAGAGTCATTTCCAAAGGCACTTTCACAGCAGGCCCGGCTGCAGCTGATGCCATGTACCAGGGTGAATACAGAAGTTATTCGGGTGGCGGTAAAGTGAAGGTGGAGTGAGGTTATTGACTTATATCTAGTCGTTTATAGCATAAATTAATAACTTGTTCTTCTATAAGGAATGGCAACTTATTGTTTTGAGACGTGTTATATTTGTATCTAATTAAAAAAAGCAAGATGAACTGGCACGAACACATTTCTTTGAATCCTGAGGTGATGGTCGGTAAACCCGTAATTAAAGGAACTCGCATCACTGTTGAGTTAATACTGGAAAAACTTGGTAATGGTTGGACTGAAGAGCAACTTCTGGAATCTTATCCGCACCTATCGGTAAACTCAATTAAGGCTTGTTTGCTTTATGCAGCAGATTTGGTGAAAAATGAAATCATTCACGATATTGCTGCCTAATGCGCATTCTAGCCGATGAGAATATTGACTATCCGGTAGTTCGTAAACTTCGCGAAAAAGGATTTGAAGTATTTTCTATCATGGATATGCATCAGGGAGAAAATGATGACTTCGTTCTCTCAGTCGCTAATAAATTAGGCTGTATACTACTCACCAATGATAAAGACTTTGGTGATCTGATAATCAGAAGGCAACTACCACACAAGGGCGTGATTCTTCTACGATTGTCATCTCATGATTTGACCGAAATTGCTGATATCGTAACCACGGTCCTCAATAAATACAAAGAAGAGATAGTCAATAAATTCACACTAGTAAGTGATACCAAGATCCGTATCCGATGATACCCCTGCTGGCCGATTTCTGAAAATATTTCCCTCCCCCAATACAACCATTCCGCCTCGTCCAGACCTCTTTAATTCAGAAACACTTAAATAAGGCCCATGACCTCGGAGGCGGAATTGATTTCTGGTTGTCTTTTGCATGACAGGGTTGCTCAGCGGCTCCTTTATGATCGCTACAAAAAGGCGATGTACACGCTGGCTTATCGGATTACCGGTGATTTTGATGATGCCAATGATGTACTGCAGG
Source organism: Dyadobacter sp. (assembly GCA_035998385.1). Lineage (GTDB taxonomy): Bacteria > Bacteroidota > Bacteroidia > Cytophagales > Spirosomataceae > Dyadobacter. Next base: position 5,116 of record DASYHR010000247.1, read on the forward strand.
ATGCATTTATGGAAGTTTTCAGACATCTCATTCAATTTCGGGGTGAAGCCTCCTTGGGTGCATGGATCCGCCAGATCGTAATCCGGAAAGCAACTAAGAAAAAGAAAATTGTAGCCTGGCAAAATCTGGATGACAGTCCGGTTGAGATTATAGACTGGGGTCAGAATGACATCAATGTCAATCATCTCGAAACGGCTATCCTGGCACTAGCAGATGGTTTCAGAACCGTCTTCGTTTTGGCTGAAATTGAGGGCTACACACATCGCGAAATCGCAGTGATGCTCGGTATTTCTGAGGGGACTTCCAAATCACAACTGTTTCATGCGAAACGGAAATTAAGAATCATGCTCACTTCTAAATAACAACAGCATGGAAGAGAACAAAGAAATTTTGAATAAAGCACTCGCACAGCTTGCTCAATATCAGCCACCGGAAGCAATTTGGAATGATATTGACCAAAAACTTGCAGAACATACGCTACACGAAGCCCTGAATAATCTGCCTCAACATGAGCCTGCAGAGGAGCTTTGGGAGCAAATAGAACAGGAAATACCGCAACCAAAAGGAAATGATTTTCGGAAAGCCCTTGCAGCTGCCGTCGTGATTATTGCCAGCGCATTGGTAATAGGACTGATGAAGGCTAAACCGGGAAGACAAATTTCCTATTCGGAGGAAATTGTGGATCAACGTCTGCGCGTGTCAGATACACAGCCCATTGATGTACAATATGAAAATCTCAAAGTGTGGTGCGAAACGGAATCTGTAGTTTGTAACCGGCCGGATTTCAAAGAATTAACGAAAGAATATGAGACGCTCAGAAGTGCAACAGATCAGCTGATGCAGGCCATGGGAACCTACAATGCTGAACCGGAATTGGTACGACAGCTAACAGCTGTGGAACAGGAAAAAACAGCTATACTGAACAAAATGGCCAAATTGATTTAGAAAAATTGTCATGAAAAAGATCATAAATAAATTAGTATGGCTAGCGCCCGGACTGTTACTATGCCTGTTGCAAACCTCCTATCTGCATGCGCAAAACGTTTTGCAGGTCGCTACCAAAACCATTGAAAAAACGGTTCGTACATCCGGAATCCGTACGCTTCATATCAACGCAGAAAAAGCGGATATTGAACTGATCGCCTGGAACAAACAGGAGATTTCGGTGGTGTTGGAGTTATCTTCAAAACATCCCGACAAATCGGTTGCGACGGCAGATCTTAATAAAACGCAATATCTGGCAGACCGGAGCGGAAAGGATTATTTCCTGCGTAATTATGTGCAGTTGAAAGAGGGGGAAGGGAAACCAATCTCTAATTTGAAAGCTAAATACACAATACATCTTCCCTCCTCTTTTGCTATAGATCTTAAAAATACTTTTGGTACCATCACAATGAAAGGACTGGGTGGCAATATCCGTATGAAAGCGGATTTCTGTAGCACGTCATTGTCCAATATTCAGGGTAAGGGAAATATAGAGACTACTTTCGGAGAGCTTTCGGGGTTGGATGTTTCCGGAAACTTTGTGCTGACCAGCGATCATACCAACGTACGTTTAGAGGCTATCGGTGGGGCTTTCAAGCTTGATACATCATACGGAAATATTGAAATATTCTCCTCCACAAATCTATCCAGGCTAGCGATTCAATCTAAAAAATCGGTGGTTTCATTTATCACCAAAAACTGGCAGCAATACGACTATACCATTCAAAGTGCCTATTCCAGTGTGAAACTACCCAATGGTTTTAAATGGAAGAAGAATACCAGTGATTTTAAAGAAGCCATTTTTTCAAAAAACCGGATGGCTCAAATCCAGATTAATGCCGAATTCGGAGATCTGACCATCAAGTAAACTTACCCCCTACATAAATCTATTAGTCATGAAAATAGCCGGGTTCTTTTTTTCCCTGATGCTATGCTGCCAAAGCCTGTTGGCACAGGACAGTACACACTTCTCTTATGCTGAAGTTACGGACACACTCGTCAAACAACGCTTTATAGACCGATACGAAAATGTGTTCATGACCAAAGTTCCGACAAGGCATATGGTGAAAATAGGTGCTGAATTCTCTCCTCTCGGTTTTTTAGATCCAGGATATGGTCTACAGGGCCTTTTGCTGAACATAGGATATGAATTCAAATTATTACCATCAGTTTCATTGGGTGTTAATTTCAAGGCCAATGGTGGATATTCTTCCAGCCAAGCGTGGGGCGGTGTTCTTGCTGCCAACTTCCAGGGACGTTGGTACTTCGACATGAATCAGAGAATAGCAACGGGAAAAAGTGCCAATAACTTTAGTGGAAATTATCTGGCAGTCGTCGGAGAGAGATACTGGCAAAGCCATCTCTCCGCATACCCAAAGATCAAAACAGGGGTAGAATTTGGAATGCAAAGGAGATTTTTCAATAATGGCGCCATAGATTTTGCAGCAGGTGTTTATTACATGAAATACGCCGAAACCCCCTCGCGCTGGGAATATGTTAGCGGAAGTGGTAAAATAAACGAGTTCGAAATTTCTACAAGAACGATGCTATTATTCGCATTTGGAGATTGGAAAAGAAAAGCCACCAGTCCGGCCTGTGATGTATTTCGCTGTGACGAGTTTATCTCCAGCCAGTGGAAATTTCTATGGCCGGTAATAAGAATCAGTAGCAACATCAGCAACATTGGCTTGGGTGCAGGATATGAAAGAAAGCTGGGCAAGAGTCCTTTTTCAGTGAATGTACAAATCCATGCTGATTACAATAGCTTCATTTACAGAGACTTTTACAACTCTTCCCTTTCCCGCTCAACGAGTGTGCAGTTACAAACCTTTGCACATACAAGATATTACCTTTTGCAAAAGAGACAAATTCGCAAAGGGCGCGGAGGAAACAACTTATCAGGCTTTTATGTAGGGCCGCATGTAGATTATTTAAGATACAGAACACAATACTACTCTGACATAGATCGTAAACACCTCGGTGTTGGGTTTGCCTACGGTTACCAGAAAGCGCTGTTCAAAAATGGCTACAT